>CAMHIV010000017.1 GCA_946185185.1 uncultured Treponema sp.
CCTGGTGCTTTCTTCTCTCCAATTTCTTTTACTATTGCCGCATCTAACTGTAATTTCTGGAAGTCGTCCGATAATACCATTTTCAAGATTATAAGCACGCTTATACATTGCCCTACAGGTTGCGTCATAACAAAGCCCGTTTCGAATATTCAAAAGAGGATTAATTTCACCAATTTCTGTACGGATTTCATTACACTTATCGTACCATTCAAGTGCCTGATCTAATTCACCATAATGTGAACAAATAATTCCTTTCCAGTGGTACACCGTTGAAACTAAATGCCGGTTATCAATTTTTTCTGAATAAACCAGACATTTTGTTATCTGCTGATTCAGAGAATTTCTTATCGATTCATCATTTACAAGCTGCCACGGCAACGAAATTGCGGTTGTAATATAATTATTCCAAAGTTCCTGCCGTTCCATTAAATCAAGAGCATACTTGTATTTTTTTAAATCGCGTTCATTATCAACATTTTTTGAAAACTGGAAGTCCAGCATTGCACACAAAGCAAGCATAGCTTCATTATTTGTTGCCTTAAATTCTTTGGTTGCAAAAGCAAGGTACTTTACCGCAAGCGTAAAAGACTTTTTCTGCCCAAAAATTCTTGAAAGATAGAAAAATGCATATGGAACAATTTTTTCATTATCCTGCATATCAAGAATATCGTTCAAATACAAAATTGCTTCATCTTTCATTCCGCATTCAGAAAGACATTTTGCAAGTTCAAGACTCAATTCACGCTTTTCATCTTCTGAAAAATATGAAAAGTGCAGAAAATTATTCGAAACCCACTCTGCAAAATCCTTTAACTGGTTGTAACAGATAAAAAGCCTCAGATTTCGAAGAGTTTTTAAAATCAGCGCATACTGGTTTTCTTCAGGCATTTCCAAAATCTGCTGATACTGAGTTTTGTCCTTAAAAATTACAAGTTCAGTGGACATAATCTGCAGATAATTTTGGGCAGTTTTCTTTTCATTCAGGAATTTTACGGCTTCTGTAATTTCCATATCGTTCTGGAGAGTAGAAAAACAGAAAGCAATTTTTCCATTAAATCCAACTTTTTCAAGTTTTCGGATTAAATTAAGAGAACCGGCAGTAAGACACTGCGAATTCAAAATCAAAAAATTCCCAAAAATTTAGAAAATAATATGGTTATTTCTAAGCACAAATGTTATGAATCTGCAACTATGTTAACAAAATTGTCTATTTTTAAAGAAGTAATAGACTCTACTGCAGGACTAGATTTAAATAAAATATTATGGAAAACTAGAAAAAATTCCCGGAACAAAATTTATTCAAAACCTTAACAATTGTTTCTATAAATCTGCTTTGTTCATAAACAAATTCACCAGGAAGAGGAAGATCATAACGCTCTTCGGCAAACTCTTTTTCAAAATAGGAACAAAATGCCTGCTTTTGCGGAATATATGCAGCCTGTCCTAAATCATCAATGGAAAATTTCCCGACATTAGCCTTTAAAATAGAAAGAAAAGGCTTATATGGTGAGAATTCAGTTGCCATGTCTAAAATGCAAAAGTCATCTTTAAATACATCGATATCCAATTTTCCGGAGAAATGTAGATAGCAAATGGAACTCTTAGATGACTGGATAAACTGTAGTATATTCTTTGCCTGATTTTCCATAAAATTCATTCTACCCTAGATATCAATAATTGCAATTATTTTTTACCCTTAAAACAGCCTTTTTCCATATCACTCAAAGCAATAATTTGTTATCATATAAATATGAAAAATTTATTCCTTACTAACAAAAAATCAACCCGCAAAGAATACAAAGAAATTATAAAGCAGACTGCAAAGGCAATTTCCCGCTCATTCAAGAATGCATCTGCCTATTCAGGTCCAACTCCTCAGGAACTCAAACAGATTATAAAGGGAACAAATATTCTTCCTGAAACTGGAATCGGCTGGGAACAGACACTCGCTCAAGTTGAAGAAAAAATTCTTCCAAATATGCTGCGAACCTCTTCCCCAGACTATATGCCGCACCTTCACAGCCCCGCAACCATAGAAAGCATTGCTTCGGAACTCATAATTTCAACTTTTAATCAGTCAATGGACAGCTGGGATCAGGCACCGGTTGCCACAGAAATTGAAGTTGAAGTAATTCGCCAGTTGTGTGCACTTTACGGCTATCCAAAAAAGTCAGACGGCGTTTTTACAAGCGGAGGAAGCCAGTCCAACCAAACTGCAATAATTCTTGCCCGTGACTGGTTTATTTCAAATATTTTGAACTACGATGTAAAAAAATATGGGCTTCCGGAAAACTTTAAGAAACTCCGCATGTACACTAGTGAAATAAGTCACTTTTCAATGGAAAAATCTGCGCATATCTTAGGTCTTGGCTACGAAAGCGTAGTAAAAGTTCCTGTTGACAGCCATAAACGCATGGATTTTGCCACCCTTGAAAAACTCGTAAAGCAGGATATCGAAGACGGAAATATTCCTTTCCTCGCAGTAGCAACAATCGGAACAACAGATTTTGGTTCAATCGATCCTGTGGACAAGATTGCGCGCCTCTGCAAAAAATACAATATGTGGCTTCATGCCGATGCCGCATACGGAAGCGGAGTAATTCTCAGCCAGAAATACTCATCAAAAATTTCCTCCCTCCACAAATGTGACTCAATCACAGTAGATTTCCATAAAATGTTCCTGCTGCCAATCAGTTGTTCTGCAGTACTCGTAAAAGACGGCACCGATTTTTCCGCGCTCACAATTCACGCCGACTATTTAAATCGCGAAGAAGACGAAGAAGACGGCTACACAAACCTTGTAGATAAATCACTGCAGACAACCCGACGTTTCGATGCATTAAAAGTATGGATGAGTTTTCAGGCGCGCGGAAAAAATGGCTGGAGCGATATCATTACAACCAGCATGGACAATGCGCGCTATTTGTATTCAGTAATAAAACAGAATCAAAACTTTGAAGTAATCACAGAACCAGAAATCAGTTCCGTAGTTTTCCGCTATAAATCAAGTGATGAAAATCTTTCTGACGAGATAAATAAAAAAGTCCGCAGAAGCCTTTTGCACGAACACGGAATCGTAATCGGACAAACAGTTTCCGATGGTCATGTGTGCTTAAAATTTACTCTTTTGAACCCACTCATGACACACGAAAAACTGGACAATCTTGTAAAACTGATTCAAAACCTGTGTGAAAACCGTGAATAATATTAATTTCGAGTTTAATGAGTTTTCATCAAAATTGGCTACCAGTCGCCAATTTTTATTAATTCTTGAACAACTCGAAATTAAGGCTACTTACAAAATTACAGCCCCTAGATGGTTCCTGAGGCTCTCGAAGGATGCCTTAATTACAAAATCTTTTCTGTCGCGGTAAAATTTGCATATGCCGCAAGTTTCCAGGAACCATCTTCGTTCAATTCTTTTACAAAAAGAACCGGGCGGTAGGTTCCTGATTTTTTTTCAGATGGTCGCATTGTAGAAGAAACATTCGAATAGGCAGAATTAACCCTAAGCGGTTCATAAGTGGAACTTGTCGCCATCGTGTAACCTGTAAGCTTTGCGCCAGGAACATAAGGTCCTGTTTTTGACATAAAAAGTTCAAAACGGAGCGAACCAGTTTTTCCACCGCTGCGATTCTTTAAAGTTCCAACCTTAATCGTAACACGGTCGGTTCTGGCACTGTATGAGTATTCCGCATTTTCTACTTCGAGTTTACTTGGCGCACCAGATTTTGCACCAGTTTCTTTTTCTTCGTATCGATAACCTACATCGTCGTCTGTATCAGATGAATTAAAATCCATTGAATTATCAGCTTTCACACCGATTTTATGCCACGTTGCAGACCTGCATTTATCGCTGCAAAACGTGTACATATTATTTCCAATCTGACCAAACACTTTGTTGGTGAAAATTATTTTTCCGCAATTATAGCAAGTCTTCATATGTAAAATTATAACATACGAAAAGCAATCTATCTATTTTTAAATTAGAAATCCTGCTTAATATTGCTTGCGTCCTTGCCCTTATCTTTTTCGCGAATTTCAACGCGGCGAATTTTTCCAGAAACTGTTTTTGGCAATTCCTTAACAAATTCAAATATACGAGGACATTTATACATTGCAGTATTTTCTTTTGCAAAAGTAGAAAGTTCAGTTTCCATTTCTTTTGGATCTTTTTTATCGTATCCAGGAGAAAGAACGATTGTTGCTTTTACAGCCATTCCGCGTTTTGAATCTTCTACACCAGTAACAGCACATTCCATAACAGCCGGATGCTGCTGCAAAATTGATTCAACTTCAAAAGGACTTACACGATAGCCAGAAGTTTTAATGATATCGTCTTTTCGACCGACGAACCAAACATAACCGTCTTCATCCATGTAAACGTTATCACCAGTGTGGTAAACACCGCCATCAAATGCATCGGCTGTGAGCACAACATCCTTGTAATAACCCTTCAAAAGACCGAAAGGACGTCCATTTTCAACATGAATACACAATTCACCTGTTTCACCAGCAGGAACCGGTTTGTTATTCGGATTCAAAATTTCTACATCATAAAGTGGATTAGGACGGCCCATTGAACCCGGTCTGATTGGACAGTATTCCATAAAGTTACCGCAGATAACAGTAGATTCTGACTGTCCGTAACCTTCGTAAATTTTCTTTCCTGTTTTTTCAAGCCACTTATTAAATACTTCGCCATTCAAAGCTTCTCCGGCAGTACTAAAACGAACACACTTGCTCAAATCGTATTTACTCAAATCCTGGCGAACAAGATATCGGTAAACTGTCGGCGGTGCACAGAAAGTTGTGAGCCCGTATTTAGAAATCATTTCAAGCATCTTTGCAGGCTTGAACATATTCATATCGTAAACAAACTGAGCTGTTCCACAAATCCACTGACCATAAATCTTTCCCCAGCTGGCTTTTGCCCAACCAGTTTCTGCAATAGAAAGATGAAGCCCGTCATCAACTACACCGTGCCAGTATTTTGCAGTCATTATGTGTCCGATTGGATAATCAAAATCCTGTAAAACCATTTTTGGATAACCCGAAGTTCCCGATGTAAAATAGATAAGCATTGGATCATCGTTGTGAGTTGCAGCATCTCCTACAGGGCGAGGGAATTCAGCCGGCATGCGTTCATATTCTTCGTGAAAATTAATCCAGCCTTCACGTTCTTTTCCAACTGTAACAAGCATCTGCACAGATTTTGATTTTGGCATTGCCTTTTCAATTTCTTCCTGAACCATAGGATTGTCATAGCAGAAAATCATCTTTACATCAGCAGCATTTGTACGATATTCAATATCACTCTGCAAAAGCTGGTCTGTAGCAGGAATTACAATAGCACCAATTCTGTGAAGCGCCGGCATCAAAATCCACCATTCATAACGACGGCGAAGCACGAGCATTACAGTGTCACCTTTTTTAATTCCTTTTGAAACAAGCCAATATGCAGCTCTTTTTGATTCTCTCGAAATATCATCAAATGTAAAAATCTCTTCATCGTCGTTGTCATCAATCCAGACAAGAGCTCTCTTTCCAGGATATTCCTGCGCGTATCGGTCAATAATATCGTATGCAAAATTAAAATCAGGGATTGTTTTTAATTTACAATTTTTTTTGAAGTCGTCGTAATCTTTGAACTCTCTGTCATCAACAATAAAATCTCGACATAAATTAGACATTTTATCTCCCAGGAAAAACTAATAATCTTCCTCACGCTATTATTATATGAAATTTTAGCAGAAAAAACAAATCTTAAACCATTTTTTTTCCATTTCCAAAACTCTTTCATTTCTGTTATAATCGTGCCCATGAAAAAGATTCCTGATTACACAACTATTTATCAAGATGAACAGATTGTTGTTCTCAACAAACGAAGTGGACTTCTAATCGCACAGGATCGCTACGACATTGAAGCACCTCGACTAGACCTGGAAGCCGAAAAAGAATTTGGAAAACTTTATGCCGTTCATCGAATCGACAAAGATACATCAGGAATTATTATTTACGCCCGAAACCCGGAAGCACACAAATCACTTTCACTGCAGTTTCAGGAACGCGAAGTCGAAAAAACATACCACTGTCTTGTACATGGTCATCCGCTTTGGACAGAATTAAAAGTAGACCTTCCGCTTTTACCAGATGGAGACGCTCGCCACAGAACTGTTGTAAACAAAAAAATAGGAAAGCCTAGTCTCACAGAATTCAGATTACTCGGTTCATGCGGACCTTACTCATGGATTGAAGCAAAACCAAAAACCGGCAGAACCCACCAGATTCGAGTTCATCTTGCCGAAAGCAAATTCTGCATCGTGTGTGATCCGCTTTACAGTGGAAATCAAAAGCCTGTTCGTCTTAGTGAAATCAAGCGTTCCTGGCGCGGAGACGAATTCGAAGAACAGCCATTACTCAGCCGGCTTGCCCTTCATGCATACAAGATTTCGTTCAACCATCCGACAACAAACGAACGACTTACTTTTACAGCTCCATACCAGAAAGACATGGATGCCCTCCGAAAGCAACTGGCAAAACTTTACAATGTAGACCCATTGCATGAATAGTCCGGCTTCTATCCTAAGACTTTAACGCCGCGGAATTTTATCCGCACCTGCCGGATTCTTCGCTGGGCCTGGTCTTCAATTATAAAAAGCACATTCTGCCAGTAAAAAATTTCCCCGGTAGAAGGCAGGCTGCCGATTTTTTCCAAAAGCCAGCCACCAAGCGTCATAAATTCTTCGCTTTCCAAATCCAACTTCAAAATATCATTCACATCCTGCAAATGCATATCGCCTGGAACAATAAATTCACGATTGGAAATAAATTTGATTCGCTTTTCCGGAGAAATTTTTGAATTATCTTCATCTGTCATGCGGCTGAAAACTACGCGAAGAATATCATCTACAGTGGCAACACCGGCAAGTTCACCATGTTCATTGAGCGCAACCGCAAATTCTGTTCGCTCCTTCTTAAATTTGGAAAGCAGCTCGAGCGCAGTAAAGGTTTCCGGAACAAACAAAACCTTTTTCATTACCGATCGAATATAACCTTCCGGATATTCCGCCTTCTTTTCACCTAAAAGAACAGATTTATAATGAATTACACCAACAATCGAATCCTTAGAACCCTCGTAAACCGGAATCATAGTCAAGCCGGACTCAACAAAAATTTTAATTAACTCTTCTTTAGTTGCATCAATGTGAACAGATTTTACAAAAGTTCGGTGCTTCATGATGTCGTGAACCAGTAAATCATTGAACTGAAAAATTTTGTTCAGCATATTTTTTTCAGAAGCTTCGAGGGTTCCTTCTTTTTCGCCAACTTCAATCAGTGTTTTTAATTCTGCCTCGGTAATTACTTCATCAGAATCCTTTAGCAGGTTTTTAGCAAGCCCTGCAATTCCCTTGGAAACAGCACTGAACACAAAAACCACCGGAAAAAATACTCGTTCCAGAATTAAAAGTGGCATAGCATGAGAACAAACAACAGATTCTGTATAACGCCCGGCAATAGTTTTTGGAACAATTTCACCAAAAACAACGGAAAGAAAAGTAAATGCAAAGGTTGCAATTCCAACACCCGAAGCACCTGCAAGTTCAATGGCGAGAGCGGTTGCAAGAGACGCCCCCAATGTGTTTAAAAAGTTAATACCAACAAGGATAATCGTAAGAAGCTCATCTACATTCTCACGAAGCTTAAATGCAGTCTTCGCGTTTTTCTTTTTATCCTTTACAAGCTGGCGCAATTTAATTTTAGTAACAGAAAGATACGCCGTTTCTGAACCGGCAAAAAAAGCAATAAATTTTACAATTAATAAAAGAATCAAAATCATTGCGAAAGTCTTAATCATCAAGAACCTCCACAAGGACATCAGTTATTCTTCGTTTTTCTACTGCAAGAACCTTAAAAACTCGGCCGGAATATTCAACAGAATCCCCGGGAACTGCAAGTCTGTCTAATTTTTCGGTAATCCAGCCACCCAAAGTCCCGTTGATATCAGATTCAAGTTCAATTCCAAAATGGATTTTCAAATTTATCAGCAGAGTTACCCCAGGAATAATAAAGCCCTTCTTATCCTTCAATTCTTCCGGCTCAAATTCGCCCTGCCATGGAGTTCGGTTTCCAGGCGTTCCAAAAATTTCACGGTGAATATCAGATTGGGTTACAAGCCCATCCGTTCCCGAATACTCATCGATTATAATTGCGATTGACTGCCGGTTTTCCTGCATTACCTGTTGAACCGAAGAAATCTTCCGTGTCCCTGGAATAAACAATGGAGAACGCATTATTTTTTTTGCAGAAAATTCTTCCGGCGTAGTTTTTAGCAAATCCTTCAAATATAAAATACCGACAATATCATCGATATCGCGCCGATAAATCGGAAAACGGGATAAACGGGTTCGCTGCGCCGCCTCAATAACCTTTGAATAAGAAGCATCTTCCGGCAAACTTACAATTGCTGTTCTCGGCACCATAATTTCAGATGCATCCAGGTCGTTGAACATAAATACGCCGTTCATCATGTTCTTTTCGCCGTTTTCCAAAATACCGGTTTCTTCACCAACTTCGATGAATGACTTTATATCCTCTTCGGAATAAGTTTGCGCCGGCTTTTCCACACTGATTCCGCGTATTTTCAAAATCAAGCGGGAAATAAAAGTGATTACAACTACCAGCGGCTTTAACAAAACCATCACAATTTTTACAAACAGAGAAAGAGAGTATGCAATTTTATCAGGACTTCGAGTTGATATGGATTTTGGAGTGATTTCTCCAAATATTAAAAGACTCAGAGTAACAACAAATGTTGCAAAACCAACACCTTTTGAGCCAAAAATTTTTACGGAAACTGCTGTAATTATGGAACTCAATAAAATATTTACGAGTTCATTAGCAACAAGGAGGGTATTTATGAGCAATTCTTTCTTTTCAAGAAGTTTTCCAACACGAACAGCACGGCGGTTCTTTTCTTTCTTTAGAATCATAAGCCGAAGTTTATTCATAGAAAGAAAAGAACTTTCAGAAATACTGAAAAGCATTGAAAGAACAACCAGGATTACTGAAATAATCAGCAATCCCACAAGCATAGCATCGCTCAACTTTATTATTCGCCGGAAGTTTCTGAATCAGCAGAAACCTCTGTATCTTCAGATTCTTCGGCAGATGCATTTTCAGCAGCAGTTTTTTCAGCGGCTGCCTGTTCCTGCATTTCACGAAGGTTATCAATAATCACCTGGATATTCGCAACACTCTCGCTTTCCGGTGCAGCCTTCAATGAAAGATTCAAAAATCCAATAATGCGATCTACATCCGAAGTTCCACTTTTTGCACAAACGGCAGCTGCCTGAAAATACAAAGCCTGTGCATCCAAAGGAGCAATTCGTTTATCGCCTGCATATTTTACATAAAGCTTTATTGCACCTTCAAAGTCATACTTTGTGATAAGGTTAAAGGCTTCTGCGTTGGCAATTGAAAATAGATGTTTTGTAACTAAACCAGATTCATTCTTTTTATCAAGCTTAACAAGCTTTCGGCTCAAATCAACCATTGCACGACGCTGAGATTCAGTTCCACTTTCATAAAGCTCGTCAATTGCGGCAATCTTAGCCTTGTCATTTCCCTTTGTAGTCTTTTCAACTTTCTTTACAAAGTCAGAAACAGTCTTATCTTCAGCACGAACCAATGAAGCATATCCCTGAGCAGAACCGGAAGTATATTCACAATCAACCGATGTGATGTAATATCCGTCTTTCGAAATCAAAACAATTGCCGGAGTTTCCTGAACAGTATAAAGATCTGCAACTGCAAACTGTTTGTTCATAGTTGCACGAGCCTTTTCTGCTGCTTTCTGCTCTGAGTTAGTTGCATTCATATCTGCACCCTGCATAACCTTCATTATGTCAACGAAAGCAAAATGAACGCAAACATATTCATCTTCAAGATCGAGTGTAAATTCGCCGGATTCAGTAAGAGTTTTTACACCAACTTCTGTACCAGGAATATCGTTATCCGAATTCACAAACAAAAGAATATTCTTATTTTTAGCCTGAGCAACTTTTTTTGCTGCCTCAAAATCTGTGTACCAGCCATTCTTATCAACATTTCCGCCACAAGAAGCAAGAAGCAAAACAGAACTTACAAGACATGCTAAAAAACCATTCTTTTTCATTTACTAATCCTTATTTAAAAAATCTTACACCGGCAGCAAACAGATTCTGACAGCTGTTTTCACTTTCATTTGTAAGTGGATCACCAGCAATATTCATAATCAAATCGCGGCTTGCACCGTTTGTATCAATTCCTACAGTTCGTTCGCTGTGTCCCATTTTTCCCAAAACGTGACCATCAGGACTTGTCATACCTTCAATAGCAAACAATGAACCGTTCGGGTTATCCGGCTCAGTAATTGCAGGATTTCCAAATTCATCAACATACTGAGAGTAAATCTGGCCATTTGCAAAAAGTTTTTCTGCAAACGCTCTGTCGATTACAACGCGTCCTTCTCCATGACTGATTGGAACAAGATGAAGGCGAGGATCTATTACACTTGCATCCTGAGCCCATGGACTCATTGCACTTACCATGCGGGTTCGAACAACTCGGCTAATATGGCGTCCAATCTTGTTAAAAGTCAAAGTTGGCATATCTTCGCTTGGATCTTTAATTTCACCGTATGGAACAAGTCCTGTCTTAATCAAAGCCTGGAATCCGTTACAAATACCAAGAACAAGACCATTTCTCTTCTTCAAAAGATTCATAACTTCTTCAGAAATATGACCTTCGCGCAATACGTTTGCAATAAATTTACCAGAACCATCTGGTTCATCGCCTGCACTAAATCCACCGGCAAGAGCAAGTATCTGAGTTTCTTTCAATTCCTTCTGCAAAGTATCAAGGCTGTTCTTGAGTGCAGCCGGACTATTATTTGCAAATACAACAATCTTTGTTTCAGCACCAGCAAGATTAAATGCACGAGCCATATCAAATTCACAGTTAGTTCCAGGGAATACAGGAATAAGAACTCTTGGCTTAGCCTTAGGAGCTGCAAATACAGGATTTTTTCTTGCTTCTGTTAATGAAGAATGAACTTCCTTTGCAAAATCAGGAAGAGCCTCCTGAACTTCTGCACCACTTACAGGAGGGAATACCTGAGAAAGCTTTGATTCCCATGCAGCTTCTGCATCAGCAAGACTAACTTCAACTTCTGCAAGACCAGAAACAGCAACCTGAACAGACTTTTCATTGATTGTCTTACCAAGTTTTGTCAAAGTACCCTCAACAAATACCCGTTCATCAAGTTCACCATTTGCTTCAACAACGATTGAACCATAAAGTGGAGTAAACAAATCTTTTTCGCTTACTTTATTATCTTTTGAGCAGGCAACAGCTGTAGCACTAAACGGAAGCTTTTCAAGTTTTACACCAATTCTGTTACCCATTGCCATTTTTGTAACAGCTTCAGCAATACCACCGGCACAAACTGGATACATCGCGCTGATTTTACCGGCAGCATTCAATTCGTAAAGTGCATTTGTATTTTTTGTAAATGTATCAAAATCAGGAGCAAGTTCAGCAGAATATGGAACACTTACAAGGTAAACGTTATTCCCAGCCTTCTTAAATGAACCACTTGTAACATTCTTAACATCATCGCTTGTAACTGCAAAACTTACCAATGTATGCGGAACATTGATGTGTTCAAAAGTTCCAGACATTGAGTCCTTACCACCGATAGAAGCAGTTCCCATTGCGTTCTGCGCATCGATTGAACCAAGCAAAGCAGCAGCCGGGTAACCCCAAGTTTTTTCACTAACTGCACGACCAAAGAATTCCTGAAAGCTCAAACGGCAGTCAGTAGGTTTACCACCCATACATGCGATTTTTGCAAGACTCGAAAGAACTGCAGTCTGTGCACCATGCCAAGGAGACCATTCGCCAACGCGTGGGTCAAAACCATGAGCCATCAAGCTTACTGTAGAAGTTTCAAACGGACTTACAACCGGGATTTTTGCACACATACCTGCTTCTGGAGTACACTGATATTTTCCACCATACGGGAACAAAACAGTAGAAGAACCGATAGAACCATCAAATCGTTCTCCCAATCCACGCTGTGAACAACAAGCCAAATCGCTCATATCAGAAAGCCAGGCCTTCTTCAAATCACCCTTAGCAAGTTCTGCTTTTACAGAATCCAAAGCATTTACAAGTGGACTTTCTTCCTGTTTTGCAGGACTTTCAATCAAAGCAACAGCTTCGTGATGAGCACCGGCTGCATCAAGGAATTCGCGTCCCAAATCTACAATTTTCTTTCCACGCCAGGTAAGAACAAGACGGTTAGTATCAGTTACATCCGCAACCTTTACCGCATTCAAGTTTTCTGCCTTAGCGTATTCAATAAACTTTTCAGCATCTTTTGCACGAACTACACAAGCCATTCGTTCCTGGCTTTCAGAAATTGCAAGTTCAGTACCGTTCAAGCCTTCATATTTTTTTGGAACAACATCAAGGTTTACATTCAAGCCAGGTGCAAGTTCACCAATAGCAACAGAAACACCACCTGCACCAAAGTCGTTACAGCGACGAATCATAAGACTCACTTCCTTATTGCGGAAAAGTCTCTGAATTTTTCGTTCTTCAACCGCATTACCCTTCTGAACTTCAGCAGCTGCAGTTGTAACAGATTTTTCTGTGTGAACCTTACTAGAACCAGTAGCACCACCAATACCATCACGGCCAGTACCACCACCAAGCAAAATAACAACATCGCCCGGCTCAGGTCTTTCGCGCATAACAGTATTCAAAGGAGCAGCCGCAATAACAGCACCCAATTCCATGCGCTTAGCAACATAACCAGGGTGATAAAGTTCAGTTACCTGACCAGTTGTAAGACCAATCTGGTTTCCATAAGAAGCAAATCCCTGAGCAGCTTCACGGCAAATCTTAACCTGTGGAAGCTTCCCCTTCATTGTTGCGCTAAGAGGAACAGTAGGATCCGCAGCACCAGTAACGCGCATAGACTGGTAAACCCAAGAGCGCCCAGAAAGAGGATCGCGGATAGCACCACCAATACAAGTTGCAGCGCCACCAAAAGGTTCAATTTCAGTAGGATGGTTATGTGTTTCGTTTTTGAACATCAAAAGCCAAGTTTCTTTTTCATCACAAGGCTTTCCGTTCTTGTCGCGTGTATAATGAACGTCAATGTAAATAGAACATGCATTATTTTCTTCGCTAACTTCAAGGTTATCAAGTTTTCCATGCTTTTTAAGATACTTGATACCAATTACAGCCATATCCATAAGACATACAGGCTTATCGTTGCGGCCGACATACATTTCAGTACGCATCTCAGTATAATTCTGCAAAGATTTTTTGAACAAACCAGCATAAGGACCATCTTCAATCTTAATATCCTTAAGCTCAGTCAAGAAAGTAGTATGACGACAATGGTCAGACCAGTAAGTATCAAGAACACGAATTTCAGTTTCAGTAGGATCACGCTTTTCGCCAACAAAGTATTCCTGCAGGAATTTAATATCAGCAAGGTCCATTGCAAGACCCATTTTATTTCGGTATGCATCAAGTTCCTTATCGTTCCAGCCAATAAATCCATCCACAACCGGAATATCACCAGGAACTTCAGACTTCATTTCCAAAGTTTCGGGAACCTTATCATCAGTAAGACGAGAATCAACAGGATTTATCAAATAGTTCTGAATTTTTGCAACATCATCAGCAGAAACCTTTCCGCTCAAAACAACAATTTTTGCACAGCGAACACGAGGCGCTTCATTCAAAACCTTACAAGTAGAAGCCATTCCTGCTCTAAGCAAAGAAAGACACTGTTCCGCACTATCCGAACGCTGATCATACTGACCAGGCAAATATTCCCATACGATTACAGTATCATCAGAAGAAAAATCAATTTTATCGTAAAAAACAAAATCGCTCTGAGGTTCACTAAAAATCTTAGTTGCAGCCGCTTTACCAACAGCCTCCCCAACATTTTCTACATCATAGCGATTCAAATAACGAACACCAGTTACCCCGGCAATTCCCAAAAAGTTTTTAATCTGACCAAAATAGCTTTTAGCCTCGTTGTCAAAACCAGGCTTTCTTTCTACATATAAACGAAACATTCTTGTATTATAAAGAACTACATAGTTTCTTTCAATTAGATGGCGCAAATGCCTTTGCAAGTCGCCTTCCAGGGCCCGCTAACGCTCGGTCTTTGCGCTCGCGCCCTCCCGCAAATCCGCTCCTCGCCTCCTCGTCGACCCTTCCACGCTCGGCGCAGTGCAATTGCAAAAAAAATCCACCGACAATAAGAACGATTTAAGTTCCTTTTTTATCATACCCCATAGTTTGCATAATCACTTATCCCTACAAGATAAATCTTTTCGTTTTCAACCTTAAAAAATAAAGAAATATGTTCATATCTATCGAATACAAATTCCACAATATAATTTGCCGCAGGATAATTTGTTTTAAAATCTTCTACTGTTGTTCTTAAAAAAGCATTTATATCTGGTGATAATGCATAAACTGCGTTCCGATGAGAATATAAATCTGATTTAATAGAATTAAATGCACTTTTTACACCTTCAGATTTTCCTATTAAATCTTCATATGAAAAATCCACCTTCCCATTGTAATAAGGAATTTTTAATCTTACGATTAAATCTTTGCTTAAATATTTGAAACTCTCTCTTAGATTATCTATAAGAATGGCATTTAAAATAATGCGAGATGCATTTTCTAGATTTTTCATTTCATCTTCATTATTTGTAACATAAGGAATAACAGATTTATTGTATTTTCTTACATATTCTCTTAGAAATCTCTTGTAACAATCAGGTCCAGTTACTTTGTAATACGGGGAATTATTTTTATATAAATACTCACCATCAATTCTCCAAAATTCGGTATGATGTTCATATTTCATCGTAAAAGTACTTCCATCATCGGAAATACTATCCAACCTAAACGTCTCCGCATCTCCACAACCTCCAATTGTCCATATACCATCTTTATATGAAATTTCAAACAAACCATTTCCAAATCCACCGTAATCCTTTCCCCAGGTATTACTTATTTCTCTCGGTTCAGGGATTGTACGCCATGGTCCTTGCAAAAAATAGAAACCAACTAGTTTTTCCCATGCAACAGCATCTATATCATTATTAAAAGCTATTTTTTCAATTTTAAAACCTTTATCACTTAAATCCAGATAGTCAAACTTTCCTTTGTATTCAACTAAATAACCGCCGAAACACCATCCTTTAGTTCCTTTTTTTATATTTTCCCCGCTTTTTGATTTACCGTCTAAAACTTCAACTTTTACCCAATTACTTTGAATCGAATCAATAACGTCTTCTTTTCCTAATTTTACAATTCTTACCTTACTTCCAGTTTCCATAACAGTAACAACGGCACTTGAAATAGTTTCTGCAGAACGCAATCGAAGATTTTCTTTCACATACAATTCTTTATTCAAACTTACATTAGTTTCTGCAAAAGTCATCATAATAGATAAACAAAACGCTTGAATAATTAGTAAAGTCTTTTTCATATCAGACATATTTTTTTTAATAACTTCTTTTCAATTTTTTTTCAACAAAAAAAAATCCGCCGGCAATTACCTGCGGATTGTGTATTACAAAATGGGTAAATAACCTTAATTTCGAGTTATCCCAGAATTAATAAACTCGAAATTAAGAGTAATTACGGATTTACAGTAGTCTTGTAAGAAGTTGTAATTTTTCCATCTTTACCTTTTACAAGTTCAATCATTACTGCAGACTTAACAGGATTTCTTCTTTCATCAAATGTAAGATGACCTGTAACATAGTCGCCGTCAGAAGCTTCAAGAGCTGCCCGAACAGAAACTGAATCTTCAGAACCTGCAGCAACAATTGCATCCTTCAAAAGATACATAGAATCATATCCCAAGGCTGCAAATGAGTTTGGCTTCTTTCCATACTTATCTTCAAATGCCTTAACGAACTTCTGAACTACAACTTCGTCAGAGTCATCAGCATAGTGATTTGAATAGAAACCATTCAAAACTTCATCACCAGCATTTGCAGTAAGTCCGTCCCAACCGTCACCACCAATAAGAGGAACTTTAATACCCTGAGCACGAAGCTGCTTTGCAATCAAAGCAACAGTACCATAATAATCTGGAAGATAAACAACATCAGGGTTTGCATTCTTAATTTTTGTAAGCTGAGCATTAAAATCCTTGTCACCACCGGCATAAGATTCAATTGCAACAACTTCGCCACCCAAAGCTTTAAAAGTAGCAACAAAGTTATCCTGCAAACCAACAGAATAATCGTTACCAGCATCATAAAGAACAGCAGCTTTTTTTGCCTTCAAAGATTCGATAGCAAATTTTCCACCAACAGTTCCCTGGAATGGGTCAATAAAACATGCACGGAAAATAAAATTACCAGCTTCAGTAATGGCAGGTGCAGTAGCAGCTGGTGCCAGCTGAACAACCTTACTAGCCTGACTCAAAGTTGTAATAGCCTGAGTACAACCACTTGTAAGAGAACCAATTACATATTTTACATGATCTTTTGTAATCAATTTTTTGAAAGCGTTAACTGTTTTATCAGGAGAACCTTCATCGTCTTCGCAAACAAATTCAACAAGCTTACCATTGATACCGCCAGCAGCATTAATTTCTTCTACAGCCAAATCGATACCATTTTTACATTCAACACCATAAACCGCAACAGCACCACTCAAAGGAGCAATACCACCAACTTTGATTGTGTTGCTTTCTGTTTTAGCACAGCCTGAAAGTACAAGAGCAGCAAAACCGGCCAACGCAGCAATCTTCTTCATTTTTTCCTCCATCCTTTTAAAAAAGATACTTTTATCTTACTTAATTTCAATTTTTTAGTAAATAAAAAAAGGCTGTCCTCGATTCGGACAGCCCCTTACAGAATTGCTTACTATTTAGAATAGTATTCAATAACGAGATTTTCCTTGATTTCTACTGGAATCTCAGCTCTCAATGGAAGGCGGATAAGTTTTCCGCTGAATCCGTCAAGATTCTTTTCGATGTATTCCAATTTCAAACCTTTGTTTTCAAGGAAAACAGCTTTCAAAGCTCCAGATTTCTGACCCTTTTCACTCAAAGTGATTGTCTGACCAACCTTTACAGCATAAGAAGGAATATTGATTTTCTTTCCGTCTACAGTAAAGTGTCCGTGACTTACCATCTGGCGAGCCATACGAATTGATTTAGCAAATCCCATTCTGTAAACAAGATTGTCAAGACGACATTCCAAAGCGATAAGCAACATGTCACCAGTATTACCGTTAGCACGTGCTGCAGCTTCAAAGTATCTTCTCATCTGCTTTTCAAGGATTCCGTAATATGCCTTTACCTTCTGCTTTTCGATAAGCTGAAGACCATATTCAGATACCTTCTTTTTTTTAGCAAAAGCAGGAGCGTTTGCACGATCCAATGCTTTAGGGTGTCCACATACGTTTACACCAAGTCTTCTACATTCCTTAAAACGAGGACTTCTTCTAGTAGCCATTTTATGCTCCTATTTAGTTATTACTCTGCAGCTGCAGATGTTTCTGCTGCAGGTGCAGCAGCTGCTGCTGATTTTGCAGCAATTCTTGCTTTGTTTTTCAAAGTTGCTTTACAAACTTTGCAGATGTTAACAGTCTGTCCGTCAACTTCCTGTTCATAAAGACATTTAACGCTGTCTTTTTTGCAGATAGGGCATACAGCTCTACCGTGTGCTGCAAGAGAGCGAATTCCAGTTCCACGATGGTTCTTAGACATTTCCTACTCCTTGTCTGCAGCTTCTGCTTTTTCAGCGTCAGCTTTTTTTGCAGTTGATTTTTTAGCTGCTGGCTTTTTTGCAGCAGGTTTCTTTTCTTCTGTAGAAGCAGCCTTCTTTGCTTTAGTTTCCTTTTTTGGTTCTTCAGCTTCAGAATCAAGCTTGTAATCAACCAATTCAAGGATAACCATATCAGCAGCATCGCCCTGACGGAAACCAAGTTTCAAAACGCGTGTGTAACCACCATTGCGTTCTTTCATTCTTGGACCAATTTCTGTAAACAATTTGTTAAGAACTTTTTCATCAGCGATAAATTTCTTAACTTCGCGGCGATTATGAACTGAATCAACCTTACTTCTAGTAATTAATTTTTCAGCAGCCTTGCGTACTTCAAGAGCCTTAGATTTTGTTGTAGTAATACGTTCAAATCTAAAAAGTGAAGTTACCATATTGCGTGACATTGCACGTCTATGAGCTGTTGTGCGTGAAAGCGGATTAAAACCATTTCTATGATTCATCTGTTTCTTCCTTCTGCTTTGTTAAATTGACAGCATTCTTAAGATGACTGTAATCAGTCATACCAAGGGTCAAGCCCCATTCCTGAAGCTTTTCTTTGATTTCAGTAAGACTCTTCTTACCGAAGTTGCGAGTCTTAGCGATATCATCTTCTGTCTTTTTAGTTAATTCACCAATAGTGCGAATATTTGCATTCTTCAAACAATTTGAAGAGCGAACTGAAAGTTCAAGTTCTTCAACAGGAGTATTAAGAAGTTCTTTTACTCTTGCATTTTGTAGACCTTCTTCATCTTTTTCAATTTGACCCTGTTCTCT
>CAMHIV010000018.1 GCA_946185185.1 uncultured Treponema sp.
AATCTGCAAAAACTGCAAAAACAAATGACTTTGCAACACAACTTTTCGGCGACATCGAAATCAATCAGATTAAAAACTACACAGACGCGTTAAAAGCTACTTTTGATAGAAAAGGCCTTAAGCACTTTGAAAATTATCAGGCTTTGAATTACTTAAAGACCTTCCTTATCGAAATTATCAAAAAAGATTTACGCGAATACTATGACCTTGTAATCGTTCGCGGTATGTGGACAACACAATCCTTGAACTCACAGTTCAGTGACAGTTACAACTCTCTGCTTTCACTTTCTGATAAAATCACAACCTTCGACAACGAGCTTGCGGAAGACGGTCCAATTGGAGTAAAAATCAAAACCCTTCTTCCAAAAACAGAACGAGATTCAAGTTCAAAAAATATTGTAAACCGCCTCGTAATCGAAGCAAACGAATCTGCCTATAGTTTCATCATGGAAAGTATGCGCTGCATCGTAACAATCGGAAAAATTATAAAACCACTGGTAGATGACTGTGTAAAACCAAAACCGGAATTGGTTTCAAACTGGAAGGAACTTCAGACTTATACAGACACACCAATAAAGGATTTGAGCATAGATTTGTACAAAAAAATCTACCTCTTTGCTTCACTCGAAAAATCTTGTCTTGTACCGCTTGAACAGTAATCAAACTGTTACAAGCCGATACTAAAAAATGCGATCTCGGTCTGCCAGCTGAAAATCTGTTTTTGAGCAGCAGATTCGAGAAGCATTACTATCTTCTGCAAATCATTTTTTCCAACTGCATTTATCAAAGCACGTGCATAAGCGCTGGATTCTGTGTCAAACCAGCGGTGAATTTCTGTCGGGCTGATCCGGCGTTTTTCTGAAATCATTTGAACAGCACTCTTTACTTTGAAGCCTGCACTGCGGAATTTTTCAGAAATCGAAAGTTCATTCCAATTAAAAAGCGGATTTTCCTTGTCATCAAAGAAATCTCTTTCGGCACTTTCCATTTTATCCAGAATCTCGTAATAAGGTTCCATTGAAGAAGGACTTAAAATCTGATTGCGGATTAAAACACTTATTCTCTGCCCGCCGGAAGGAATTTTTTGAGATATTACAAGTTTCCAATCCTGAGCAAGAGGAGTTTCTGCCTTATATTCCGGCTGTGAATCATCTTCATCCGGGCGTTTTGTTTCATTATCGTAATTAAATAACTGTTCAGCAGGTTCGGCTTCTTCATTTTCGCCGGTAAATGCAAAACCTCTTTCTTTCTGAGGAAATACCATTTCTGCAAAACCTTCGGCAAGGGCAGAAATAGAATCCAAAGAAACAAACGGATCTCTGAAAAATACGCGGTCAAAAATTGCACCTTTAAATTGAAATTTATAAATCAAATCCCGGAAATTTCTTGGAGTTAAAAAATCATCTCGGGAACTTTCAGGCCGGAACTGCAAAATCGGTTTATCAAGATCACCCAGAGTTCTTCCATACTGTTCGAGAATCTGCATTCCTTTTTCTGTACGGCACAAACCACAGGTAACACCTTCAGGAGTTTTTCTCGAAACCTCCCACAGCAAAAGCCCGTCATCCGCATTCCATACAAGACTTCTGTGATGGCGCAAAAGATTTGCCATCGAAATCATTGTATCGCGGATATTCAGTAAAACTTCAGCGCGATTTGAATCCAATCTTGAGCGCCACTGCTTATCCGCCTTGTCGAGAGCAGTTTCCCGGGCGGTATTTAGTGGGCTGAAAGTAAGATTTTCGCCGTTTCCATCCGAATGAAAATGAGAAGAAACCCACCATTCATTAAGCGCATTCTGTCCAAACTCCGATTTAGCCGGCATAGCACAACTTTTTGCTGTTGCAGAACGTTCAGCTTCACCCGCAACCTTCAAATCATCCAAAATATTAGGAGCAGAATCTTTTACATCTGTATTTTCTTCATCCTTGTTCTGTTTTTCCAGAATTGCTGCAATCTGGAGTTCCCGTCGGCTCAGTACATCACCACGAATCTGTCCTTCGTAGCCCTGGGTACTCGGCGTATAAAATACACGTCCCATAAGAGTATCCGGTAAATACTGCTGGGCAACCCAGTGATCCCGGTATGCGTGAGGGTACAAATAACCGGAACCATGACCAAATCCTTCTGCATCGCGGCTTGAATCCTTTAAATGATTCGGCACTTCGACATTTTCTTTTTCAACAGAAGAAAGTGCGTCAAAAAACGCCATACTTGAATTGGATTTTGGCGCAGTCGAAAGATAAAGAGCCGCATGAGCCAGAAAATATCGGCCTTCAGGAAGTCCTACTCTATCAAAAGCACGGGCACAGCTTTCAACTACACTGATTGCATTTGGATCTGCAAGACCGGTATCCTCACAGGCTGAAATCAACATCCTTCGGAAAATAAAATGCGGATCTTCCCCGGCGCTTACCATTCTGGCAAGCCAGTAACAAGCAGCATCAGGATCCCTTCCGCGAAGAGATTTTATAAATGCCGAAATTATATCGTAATGATAGTCGCCGTCCCTGTCATACAGAACAACTTTTTTCTGAATCGATTCTTCGGCAGCCTCTTTTGAAACATAAATAGTTGAACCATATTCCGGCACTGGATTTTCTGCTTCTGGATTCCATTTTTCCGGTGTTGTTTCAACTGCAAGTTCAAGGGCATTCAAAAGTGACCGGGCATCTCCAGAAGCAGTTTCAACCAGATGTTCAAGTGCGCCTTCTTCAAATTCAACCTTCCATCTTCCATAACCGCGTTCTTTATCTTCCAGCGCCATATGAGCGGCCTTCATCAAATCATCAAAGGTTAGTGGCATCAGCTGGAATACACGGGAACGGCTTACAAGAGCCTTGTTTACTTCAAAAAACGGATTTTCGGTGGTTGCGCCAATCAAAATTATCGTGCCGTTTTCAACCCACGGTAAGAGTGCATCCTGCTGACTTTTATTCCAGCGGTGAACTTCATCAACAAAGAGAATTGTGCGGCGGGAATAAAGATTAAAATATTCCTCGGCGTTTTTAATGGATTCACGAATATCGGCAACTCCAGTGAGAACCGCATTCAATGTTATAAAATTCGATTTAGTGTGATTTGCAATTACGCGGGCTAAAGTTGTTTTGCCACTTCCCGGAGGACCATAAAAAATTACAGAAGAAAGCTGATCCGCAGCGATTGCACGACGCAAAAGACGCCCCTTTCCTACAATGTGATCCTGACCAATATATTCATCAAGATTTCTTGGACGCATACGAGCTGCAAGAGGTTCCCGTAAAGAACGAGCCATTGAAAAAAGAGAATCTTTTTCGTTTCTTCCGTTTAACATGAGGCGATTATAGCACAGAATTCAAAATTCTTGAATTGCCATTTCCGGCATTTGTACTATATTATAAAAATGTGAAAAAACCGTGGTACAAAATTATTGATTTTTACAGACTCACCGGATTGACCCTGCTATGGATTTCTTCCTGGCTTTTTATGATTCCTTCAAAAGTGAACATAAATGCTCCAGTTTTTAACAATATTTGGGGTGAGATTTTAAAAATTGCAGGAATAGCACAAAATCAAAATGTAAACATTCAGCAAACGCCAGATTTTATCAGTACCCTGATTGCGCTGGTTATAATTGGTATTCTTCAGTTCAGGGGAATTATAAGGATTACAACTCCGACTGATAACGATTCCAAAAGTGAACATAGATTTCTATTTACGATAGTAAACCTTTTGAGCATAATCGTTCACACTTTATTTTTTACAATATTAATTAAAATTGTAGTTTTTCCAAACAGCGGACTTACAAACGTACTGCAAACCCTGCATCAGAATCTTTTCCTTACAATTTTTATTTCAATTTCAATTGCCGGAATGATTTTTGGAGCACAATCGGTTTCTAAAATACTCATGATTCTTTTTGTTTTTGTTCTCATGTTCAAAAATATCAGCCTTATAAATTCTTCACTTGGAATCTGGGGCTTTACGGCTATTATGTCTTCTGTTTGCGGCTTTTATCTGGAATTTATTCCGGACAGTTTTAACCGCAGAAATCTTTTGCTGGATCTGAACTTC
The DNA here is from genome assembly GCA_946185185.1 of uncultured Treponema sp. GTDB lineage: Bacteria > Spirochaetota > Spirochaetia > Treponematales > Treponemataceae > Treponema_D. The sequence goes on from CAMHIV010000018.1 coordinate 4,054, forward strand.
TATTTAGGAAAATACGAAAACATTGAACTAAAGGCAAAGGATGAATTAAAAAAGCTTACGGACGGAGGCAAAAAATGACCTTAAAAAAAGCTGTAATTTTTATTTCCGTTCTTGGATTATTTTCTTTAGCTGTACCTTTTTTTGTAATTTTTAAAAGCATATCTCTAAATTCCGGCTGGAATGGAATTTTGTGGGATTCAACAGAACCTCAGGTACAGGCCTGGGTAAAGAAAAATAACAACCGGGCAAACTGGTCAAAATGTCCGCTGAGTCATTTTGGAGTAAGCTGCTACAAAGTAACCTGGAAGGAAACAGAAAAATCTCCTTACGAGTATATCGAATTTCAATTTCAGGACGGAAAACTAAAAGCAGTTATCGAAACCTTTCATCAGAAAGATTTTCAAAAAACTGATTTACAAGAATTCGGACGAGCCTCTTACGGTTCAGATCTTGCAATAGATTTTTACCGCGACAAGGGAATAAAATACAAGCTTACCGACAGAGTATTTTATTATGAAAGTCCAATACATTCTTCCAAAAAATACAGGATTGCACAGGAATTTCTTGTGCAAACGCCAATTAATTCAACTGAAATCACAGAAACGATTCTTTTCAGCCGGATAACAAAAGCCTGGTACAGTCCGGACTATTACGAAAAAGCAAAGAATTCAAACGAAAATTTTCCATCGAGCAGGTTCCTTAAGTGACAAAAAAAACTTGCTTTCTTATTGCATTTTTTATTTCAACTCTATTTATATTCTTTTCCTGCCGGACAATTTCGGAACACGAAGAATCTTTGCTTCCTCCAGAAGAATTGGATTCAAACTGGAAAAAAAACGGAGAAGGTATTGAACTGCTGGATTATTTTGACAGTAAAATTGAATACCATGTAGTAAAAATCGATCTTTCAAAAAAATGGGAAATTATAAGTTTTCCCGAAAATGACAGCTGGAACAACCCAAAATCCGTAAAAGAATTTGCAAAGAAAAATAATCTTGAAGTCTGTGTAAACACCAACCCATTTGAAAGAAAAATTAATCAAAATCCGTTTTCAAAAACACAACCAATCGGAATTATTATAAGCAATTCAAAACTAATTAGCAGGCCAAACAGTCGTTATTCAGCAATTGCTTTTTACAAACAGGGAGACAGAACTTACAAGGCGGAAATATTTGATTCACAAACAGAAATTCCTTCTACAAACCCGGATTTTTCATTTGGAGGCTTTTTCACAATTCTCCGGGATAATAAAATCTATGAATTCAAAAATTTTAAAGACGTCCGCTGTGCCGCTGCAATTTCTGATGATGGTCGAACTCTTTATCTTTTGGCGGGCAAAAACCTTTCGTACAAGGACACTGCATTAATTTTTATGAATCTTGGAGCAGAAACCGCCCTTCAATTTGACGGAGGAAGTTCTACCTCGCTGGTGTTAAAAAATAAAAATCTACTGAACGGCTTTATTAGATGCAAAGTAGCAGCAGGTTTTGGTCTAGGTTATTTTTGCCAATAAATTTCAATAAAAATTGACGAATGAATGAATAATGGTTAGAATTAAATTGTCATGGTATCTATTGCAACTAATCAGTTAATTAATGAATACTACAACCGTTATCGAGAAAATGAACTGGTATTCACAAAAGATATAATGCGCATTCTCCGTACAGACCCTCGCCAGATTTATATTAAATGTGCTGGCTCTCAGTGGCCTTGTATCATAAATTCGACTTCATTCCAACAAGCAAAAATCATAATTGGAACAAGCGGCGGAGCTTTTCAGCAGATTACTAAAAAAGATGCTCCTCCGGTAAGTTTGCGCTACGGTTTTACAGAACTTGACGGACAGCCACTCGTATTCTTTGTAACATGCAGAGTTTCCGATGTGACTCCATACATGAATTCTCACGATCTTGCAGTTGTAACACTTTCGTTTACACAGCGTCCGCCGGATGACTTGATTTACAAAATCGGAACACTTCTTGCAGCCGACGATAATTTTACTCACCGCAAGGAAGACCGCATTGTTATCAACGACGATTCAAAACGTGCTCTTGGAATTTTCAAAAAAGAAACTATCATTTACATTCAGAATGTTCCAAGACGCTGCATTCTTTGGAATCTGTCTTTTTCCGGCGCAAAAGTTGTTTTAATGGGAATTCCAAAATTTTTGAGTGGAAAAGACTGTATAACCCGATTCATGTTCTCTGACCCGGACGAAATTGTCGATGTAAAGGGAACTATTGTTCAGGCTGATTCGGTTGAAGGAAGACAGGACTTGTCTGCTATCGGAATCAAATTTGATGAAAATCAAGTTCCTCTTTCATATAAAATCCGCATAAACGACTATCTTTCTACAACCAGAAAGAAAATGCTCGACAGCGCATCTACTAATGCGGAAAAACCTTTTGATCCTGTTGGAGCAGGAAAATACAAAGCTGCAGCAGAAGCAAAAGCCACTAATGCAGCAGCAAATCAACCTGCACAGGCAAATGCAAATCAAGCAGGCGCTTCAGCACAGGCTGCCACTACTGGTGCAACACCTGCACCAACTGCAGAAGCAGCAACAGCTCAGCCGGCAGAAACTGCAACCCAAGCAGCTTCACCAGAAGCCGCAACTATGCAGAATCCACAGCCAGCTGTCAGCACAGAAGCAAAACCAGTAGCTGCAGCCCCAGCTCAACCAACAGAAACTCAGGCACCAACAGCCTAAAAATAATTCATTTCAGGAAAAACTATGAAGCCAAAGAATCCGCTGGAGAGCGTTTACTTTATAAACATCCCGGAAGATTATAAATTTTCCGACGCTGCAATGAAAATTGATCCAAAAATTCCGCTGCCTGTTCAGCAAAAAACACAGGGCGATCCAGATGATTTCAACATGAAGGATATCGCCCCGGAACAGATTCTTTCCGGAATTTTGATGGTTCTTGCATACGACAAGCACAACGAAAATCTTGATTACTACAGACAGATAATCAATCAGGCTCGTCCAAACATTAAAAAAGAATTAAGCGAAACCGCAATACTTAAAACAAAAAATGAAGACTGGGATTTTGCAGAAGAATTATTCCTCACATTAAAAGGTTTGGATCCGGAAGACAGAGCCGTTACATTAAATCTTGCCCTATTCCTCGATCAGCGAGCAGAAAACTATCGCAAAGCCGGAGAATATGACGAAGCAGAAGCATGCGACAACGAAGCAGGAGCATATTATTCCGACGCGATGAATGCGGAACCTGCAATTCCGGATGCATTTTTTAATGCAGGATTTTTCTACCTTAAGCAACACGATTACCATGAAGCAAAAGGTGCTTTCGAAACATATCTTGCCCTTACCTGCGATGCAAAAGACGAAGATATGGACGAAAATGCAAAATACAAACAGGAACGCGCCCAGGAAATCGTAGACCGCATATCGAACGAAAATATGGACGACATTGCATTCAGTCAGGCATATAAGCTCATTTCTTCAGGAAAAGAACAGGAAGGTCTGGATAAAATCCTCAAATACATTTCGAACAATCCAAAGGTTTGGAATGCCTGGTTCCTTATGGGCTGGGGTTTACGAAAACAAGGGCGCTGGGAAGATGCTCAGAAAGCATTCCAGCAGGCTTTGGAATGTGGCGCAGACCAGAATTCTGACACTTACAATGAACTTGCAATCTGCTTCATGGAACAGGGAAAAATTGACGAAGCCAAAAAAGCACTTGTAACAGCCTTTTCAATTTCTCCTGAAGACACAAAGGTAATTTCAAATCTAGGATTTCTTTGCCTTAAGCAGGGTGATAAGGCGGAAGCACAGAAATATTTTACTGCAGTTTTGGAATTCGATCCGAACGATAAAATTGCAATCAATGAACTTGCTAAGCTGGAAGCCGATAACTAAAAATCAAGGACAATTCTGTCACCGGTTTTTATGTTCTGTTCTTTGAACCAGCCCTGAGGCACCTCAAGAGCATATCGAACATAACCGGTGCTGTTTGTATCGGAAAGACTGTACGGCGTCATATCAAAAATATCTTTTATGCGCCCGTCACTCGTAATAAACGCAATCGAAAGAGGATGAGGCGTATTTTTCATCCAGAAATGCAAAATCTGATCATTTTCAAAAACAAAAAGCATTCCTGTTCCAGAAGGAATTTTTTTTCGTTCCATAAAACCAAATGCACGGGCTTCTGGAGTAACAGCAAGTTCTGCCCTTACAACAACGGAAGTCCCGTCGGAACGAATAATACTAAAATCTTTTTTTTCTAATTTAAAACCTTTTGCAGACACTAATGCAGTACACATCAAAAAAATAATCGAAAAAATGAAACAGATTTTAGTTTTCATATTTATTACAAACCTTTAAGGAACATTTCTCTAGTTGTTTCTGTACCAGACGGGCTAACAAGTGATTTATTCTGCAGAGAATCAAAGGTTTTCTGGTCAACATATTTCAATGTAAGAGGGCGTTCCAGAGACATAGTTATAGAACCGTTTTTCCAGACAGATTTTTCCGGACTGACAGAATCAGGATTTCCGTATTTTTTGCACAAGGCATCAAAAATACTGAAGTGATCCATTTTTTCGCGATTAATATTTATTGTTATTACGTAAAGTTTTTCGTTATAGAACTGAAACCAGCATCGATCTAGAAAGGAAAAACCCGCATAAGTTGTTGTATCAGTTTCAATTAAGGCACGATTTTCACCAGGAAGCAGAGACACATCCCTTTCTCCACGGTAACCAAAATCAAGATTATCTTTTAAAGCTTTTTTTACCTGCTCAAAACTCATCCCAAGTTCCACACCGCCGTAACCATTTGGAATATCCTTGGCAGCAAGAAAAAATGGAGAGAATATCAAAATCAAAAGCAGAAAGAGTCTTTTCATAAATAAGGATTCTTATTTTCGCCTTTCATCGTTTTCTGATTCATCTTGCGGTAGAAAGAAGCTATTTTCATAAGTTCATTGCAATCAGGAACAAAAATCTTGCCCTTAACTACAAGGAAACCTTTGCTCTTATCTTCAGGGAACTGCGCAAAAACAGAAAGATGAGAAGAAGCCGGAATACCTACCATATTTGCAAGATCTTCCATTGTAAGTTCGGTCTGATATGAGCCAATGAACTTTTTTGCTTTTTCAACCTGAAGGGCAAGCATATCGGTCATCTTGTAAACTGGATTTACAATATTCATATTATCAAGCTGACGGTATGAAGTCCAAAGACGTTCTGCAAAAGTTGTTGTAAGCCGTGAAATAAGCTGTGGCTGAGTAGAAACCATCTGATTAAAGTTTCCGCGGTTGATTACCATAAGATGACAAGGGCTATGTGCAATTGCACAGGCAGAACGAGGCTTGTTTTCAAGAAGCGCCATTTCGCCGAACATATCACCTTTTTTCAAAACCGCAAGTATAACTTCTTTTCCGGCAGTTACTTTTGTAATTGCAACTTCACCATCCTGAATAACAAACATATCCGAACCAGACTGGCTTTCAGAGAAAATCATTTCATCCCGCTCGTAATGACAGGTCAGTTCTTTTGTAGGTTCAAAATTGCGGAAATTAGTCATTGTGCTGAGACTCTTAAAGCGTTCCTGAACCTGTGGAATATGAACATTATTGCGGCACTCTTTCATAAAATGGTACAAAGCGTAAATAGCGATTGCCGGCTTCCCCATTTTGTCGTAATAATTTGCAACATCAAGCATGTGTTCCGGAAAATCCGAAGAAGTTGATTTGATTGCTTCCTGCATAAAGATTTCGTTCATGCTTCTCATGCGGTTTGCAAAAGTTCGGATAATCTTTAACGCGATTGGAGTATTTTTTTCAATCAATTCTGGATACTGATCTTTTCGTACAGAAATACATTTTGTATCTTCAAGGGCAATTACATTTTCAATCTGAGAATGGTTTGACATACAGGAAATAACGCCTACAAAGTCACCTGCTCCATAAATTTTAATGGAATTTCCTTTTGGGTCATTTGATTTAAAGCAGCGTACTTTTCCCGACTGGATTATATAAAAATGGTCGTTTTCTTCCTTTCCTTCAACAAGAAGATACGAATCCTTTCTAAAATTGGCAAATTGTAATTGTAACAAATTAAGCTCCCTGTACGACTAAATTATAAATTTTCAGTTTTTATATGTCAATTAAAGCTCTTATCTGCCTCAACAAAAATAATTTCAGTTTCCAGCGAAAGCCCCTTTAATTCCCTTACTTTATTAACGGTCATTTCAACAAGTTTTTTAACATCTTTCTGAGTTGCACCGCCCAAATTTATTATAAAATTTCCATGAAAAGGAGCAATCTGAGCATTTCCAACGCGAACACCCTTAAGTCCGCACTCGTCAATAATTTTTCCACTTGGAGAACCAAAATCACGATTATTTTTAAAAACACTTCCAGCACTTGGATACTTAAAATGTCCTTTTGATTTGCGTTCTTCGATAAAAGACTTACAGAGAGAGGCAATTTCTTCTTCTGATTTTGAAGATTTTTTTAGTTTGAAAAATGCGCTCAAAATAATTTTTGTAGAATTCTGAAACGGAGAAACCTTATAATCCCACTGTTCAGGAATATAATTCAACTCACTTGGAGTAAAATCATCCAGGTCAAAAAAGCGCGCACTGTGGAAACGTTCGCTTATCGAAAGGTCAAAGCAGCGTGCATTCATAAAAAGTGCGCCACCAACAGTACCCGGAAGCCCCGCAAAAGGTTCCATTCCTTCAAGACGATTTTTTGTGCAGAAATTCACAAGCTGCGCCATAGTAGTTCCGGCGCCGCAAGAAACAAGAACTTCATCTTCAGAAAGAGGGAGTTGAGCAATTTCATTAAATTTTAAAAGGCTGATAACGATTCCGTTATAAACTTCATCACAGAAAACAACATTGCTTGCGCCACCAAGTACAAAAAAACTGATTTTTTCGGAACGTGCAAATTGAAGAATACGAACAAGCTGCATAAAATCTTCAGGCTCTGCAAAAACAGCAGCTTTTCCGCCAATCTTGAAAGTGGTTTTTGGAGCCATTTGTTCGTTGAACTTTATAATCTGAGAAAATCCATTAGAGTCCGCAAATGCACGAACTTTTTCCTGTATTTCTTCCATAAAAATATTATACAGAATATACACTGATTTGCAAACTATAAGAAATTTCATTACACTGTAACGAGTTTTAGCGAGGTTTTTATGTCATTAAGATTGTTTAATACTATGGGTCACAAAATGGAAGAATTCAAAGCAATCCACGACGGATTTGTCGGCTTTTATGGATGCGGACCTACAGTTTACAACTACGCACACATCGGTAATTTAAGAGCATACGTTTTTCTTGATACTCTTGATAAAACTCTGAATTACCTTGGTTATGACATTAAGCACGTTATGAATGTTACCGATGTCGGACACCTTACCGGCGACAATGACAACGGCGACGACAAAATGGTAAAAACCGCAGAAGAACGCCATCAGTCTGTACTTGAAGTAGCAAAATTTTACACAGATGCATTTCTTGCTGACATCGATTCTCTGAATATTCGCCGACCGGATGTAATTTGTAAGGCAACAGAACATATTCAGGAAATGATCGACCTTATTAAAAAAATCGAAGCAAACGGCCACACCTACATGGCGGGCGGAAACCTTTATTACGATATTTCTACTTATCCAGATTATGGAAAGCTTGCAAATCTCAATCTCGATGAACTTAAAGAAGGAGCCGGAAAACGCAAGGAAGTTGTAATCGATGGAAACAAGCGCAATCCAGGAGACTTTGTACTCTGGTTCACAAAATCTAAATTCGAAAATCAGGCAATGACCTGGGATTCTCCATGGGGACGCGGATATCCAGGCTGGCACATTGAATGTTCAGCAATGAGTATGAAATATCTTGGAAAACACTTTGATATTCATACCGGCGGAATCGATCACATACCGGTTCACCACACAAACGAAATTGCACAGAGCGAAGGAAGTTTTTCTGAAGAAGACCGCAAAGAAGGCCCTTGGGTAAACTACTGGCTTCACAATGAATTTTTGATTCTCGAAGGCGGAAAAATGTCAAAATCTTCGGGAAAATTTATTACTTTGCAGACAACACTTCCTCCTGAAAAAGGATTTTCTCTTAAAGACAAAGGATTTGAACCGCTCGACTACAGATTCTTCCTTCTTGGCGGACATTACCGAAAGCAGCTTGTTTTCAGTCTGGACGCACTTGAATCGGCAAAGAACGGCCGAGCTGCACTTGTTCAGAAAATCGTAAAACTTGCCCAGAAAGGCGGAATAACTCTTTCAGGCGGAAAAACATACAAAAAAGGCGAAGCTGACAACCGCACAGGACTTTCAGAAAAGGCTTCTGCATATCTGGATAACTTTAAGTCAGGTCTTGAAAATGATCTTCTTACACCGGTTGCACTCAGCGTTTTGAACAAAGTAATCAAGGATGCTTCCCTTGAACCAAAAGAAGCACTTGAACTTATCGACCGAATGGACAGTGTATTGAGCCTCAGCCTTTTAAAAAACGCCGCAGAAGCTCAGAAAGAAGCAGAAAACCAGGCAAAAGCAATGCTCCCGGATCATTCTGGAGACCCGGAAGCCGCTGAAATCGATGCACTTGTAAAAGAACGAACAGATGCAAAAAAAGCAAAAGATTTTGCAACAGCAGATAGAATCCGCGATGAACTTACAAAACGAGGAATCACAATTATTGATACACCACAGGGACCAACCTGGAAACGCGGATAGTTATATTAGGAGGCATGATAAAAATTACATCCAGGTAATTTTTATCATTGCAGATTTTGCCGTTGGCAAAACTGCGATTTCGTACCTCCTGTACGACCGCTAACGCGGAGTTTATTAAGGAGTGTAAAAATGAAAAGAATGAGAAAAACAGGCATTTTAGTGGCAGCCGTACTTGTAGCATTTACAATGATTTCTTGCAGCGGCGACATGCACGATAGTGATGAAAGTTTCAGACAGTACATAGTTTTTTCTATGCAGGAACAAACTCTTTCAATTCCTAAAGGGACTCAATTTCTTGAGACTATGGAAGCCTATAGCGTTGAAGGAACTTATGGTTCTTATAATTTTTCTTCGATTAAGATTACAGCTGGTGAACAATACACAGCTGGCATAGTTTTAAAAAATTCTTCAGGAACAGAAGTTTTTTCAAAATCAACAGGAACGACATATTTTACCACAGAAGAAGACATGACTATAAAAATAACCAGCAATTCTATAATTGACCTTACAAAGTGGAATAATTTAAAAATTACAAATTAATAATTTTTTGTAACCTTTGGAGATTCTGTGCATTTTGTTAATATGGACGGTCAGACAGTAAATTTAAAACCTCTGAACGCAGCTGATCCCGTTGACTTTAAAACGATTTACAGTGCAACGATGCAGATGCTGTTTAAAATTTCATTCAGAATTGTGAATGACGAAGATGCAGCAGAAGATCTGGCACACGATTCGCTTATAAAAGCTAACGAAAAACGGCTTACTTTTCCGACAATTAACGATGCAAAATTCTGGTTAATCCGCGTTGTAAAAAACGCTTCCCTGAATTATGTAAAACGAAAGACTCGGGAAAGAAAGGCATACGAAAAAGCTCTTTATGAAGAAACCCGTATTTTCCATTCCGGAGAAACAGAGCTTCTAAAGACCGAAACGATTAAAACTGCACAGGATGCCTTAAATAAACTGCCTCCAAAGCTAAAGGAAGTCATTGTACTCTCTGAATACAGTGATTTGAATTACAAAGAAATTGGCAAAATTGTGGGAATCACAGAAGGTAATGTAAAAGTACGTATTTTCCGTGCCCGCAAAATGCTGGAAGAAATGGTAGGAGCCGAAAATGTATTCTTGCCCAACTGATGACATTCACTCAATCTATCTGGATAACGAACTTTCTCCCGCTTACGTAAAGGACTATGAAGCACATGTTAAAGCGTGTCCGGCTTGTACCGCGAAACTGGAAACATTGAAACGCGTTAAAAATGCTTTTCAAAAAGATGCTGAATCAATTCAACTTGATGAAGACTTTATGGAAAAAAGTTTTGAACGTCTGCAGACAAAAATGCGCTACGCAAAAAACACTGAGCATATTCACCAGTTCAAAATTTCTCCGGAAATTTCAAAATGGGCAGTTGCCGCAGCAGCTGTAGTTGTAGCTGCAGTAGTTCCTGTAACCATTTCTAATTCAACAAAAAATCAGGCTCATGTAAATCAGGTTGCATCAATTGCCCCTGTTACCCGTCCACAATCAGTACCTACTCCGGTAAATCAAAGCGTAAAAGTAAACGGAAATTTTGATTATTCTGCAAACTACGCTACTCCGGTTGGAACTGGAAATATGAACAATGGAACAGAATTCAGAGGCGATAATCCACCTCCACACAGATTTATGCCGCCTCGTCCGCCAATGCACATGGAAGGACTCAGCACTTCGCTAACAAACGTGGATGTTCTGCGACCGGATTTTGATGAGACTAAAAAAATATCAATTAAAATCAATGTTCCGGGTCTTGATGACGCAAACGACACGATTGAAATCAAATTGCCCGTGAATATGATTCCGGACAATTTAAGTGAATAACTCAAAATCTTTTAGTTACCTTTTTAGAAAATCTCCTCTTTTTAGAACTCTTTTGTGGGTTACTGCAGTTGTTGTTTTTGCAGTGTCTTCTGTTGTATTCAGCTTTCAAAGCAAAAAAATACCTGTAATCGATTCAATCATACCTCCGGTTGGTGCTCCGGGAGACCTTATAATAATTAAGGGAAAGGATTTCGGTTCCCTCAGGGATACCAGCTACATCGAATTTGGAGGAAGCAAACTTACTTCAAGTTCTTACGTTTCCTGGTCAGACACAGAAATCAAGGTTGTTCTTCCTGCGAACATAAAAGACGGACTTGTTATCGTAGAAACAAAAGACGCGCGTTCAAAACCAGCATTTTTTGCAAACACAACTGCAGCTCCAGTTGCTGTAAACCAGAATACACAAACTACAATGCCTTTGATTACAAGCATCTCGCCTGAACGGATTTTCCCGGGAGAATTACTTTCAATTCGAGGCGTTAACTTTGGAAATTCACGAGAACGTTCAAAAGTATTTTTTTCTACAGATCGCGAAATTAAAAAGGAAGACCAGAACGCAACCTCAAATACCGAAGAACTTGATTTTATTGAAGCCAGCGACGATGACTTTAACTATGTTTACTGGAACGACAGTGAAATAAGATTATACATTCCTGACGGGGCTGCAAGCGGCTTTGTTTATGTAGAAACTCCAAAAGGAAAGTCTGCAAAACGAAAATTTACAATGGACAATAAAGCCGGCAAAAAAAGTTATATTTCACCGCGAACCTATCTTGTTCAACTTGGCGTGGATATTGACGAAACAAACGGCGACAAAGATTCTGACATTATTTTGCGCTGTCCACATCCGTTCACAACTCCTGCACAGCCAACTGTAAAAATGACAGAATACACACAGGAACCGGTTATCAGCGACTTTCAGCACACAATTATTCATCAGACTACCGGGGCAAAAACCACTCTCGGGAAACGAACTTTCCAGCAAAATTTTGCAATCACTGTGTATGAAACCCGAACACAAATCACTGCCGCAAAAATTGAATCAAAGGAGCGCATAAACGATATGCTCCTTACAAATTATACAAAGTCTGACCCATGTGTTCCATCTGATTCAGAAGATGTTCTTACACTTGCAAAAAAAATTGTTGGAGCAGAAAGGAACTCATATAATCAGGCAATTCTTTTGTATAACTACATGATTCAAAACTTCACAATTCAAAAGGATTCTAAACATAAAAATAATTCACCTGTAGAATTAATTAAAAACAAAAAAGGCGATGCATACGATTTCGCAATGCTATACACCGCTTTACTCAGAACTTTGGGTATACCTGCAATTCCAAACAGCGGAATTCTTGTTAATTCTGACTTAAAAACTCAAAATCACTGGTGGACCGAATTCTATCTTTCTGGATTCGGCTGGGTTCCTGTAGACACTGCATTAGGTGCGGGAATGGAATTTCAGGCATGGCAAAGAGATTACGAACCTTCGCAGTTCTATTTTGGAAATCTGGATGGCCAGCACATAGTATTCAGCCGTGGTTGGAACGAAATAAAGCCGTCTGCACCAAACAACAAAATCGTTCAAAGACCAAGAAGCTATGCCCTGCAGTCAATCTGGGAAGAAGCGAGCGGAAAAACGATAAAATACAGCTCATACTGGTCAAATCCAATGGTTGTCGGGGTGTACTAGGATTATATATAAAAGCTATAATAAAATAAATTTCACTAAAAGGAATATCACATGACTAAAGTATTATCAGTTGGCGGTTCTATTGTTGTACCGGACGCTCCGGATACAGAATTTCTTACTAAATTTATCAATATGGTAAAAGAATGGCTTAGCAAAGACGAAAGCCGTAAACTTATTCTTGTTGTGGGCGGTGGAGCACCAGCACGAGTTTACCAGAATGCATACAAAAATATTGCAGAAAAAACAGGAATTTCTTCAGCATTAGATGCTGCCGACTGGATTGGAATTATGGCAACACGCTTGAATGCACAGCTTGTAAAGGCAGCATTTGGAGATTTGTGCCAGAATGATGTAGTTTATGATCCTACAGCACCTATCGATTTTAAGGGAAAAGTTCTTCTTGCTGCCGGCTGGCACCCGGGATTTTCAACAGATAACGATGCAGTTCTTCTTGCAGAAAAGCACGGCGCAAAAACTGTCGTAAACCTTTCAAATATCGAAAAAGTTTACACTGATGATCCTAGAAAAAATCCTGATGCAAAACCAATCGATCAGATTTCATGGGCTGATTTCCGCAAAATGGTCGGCGATGAATGGACTCCAGGAAAGAACTGCCCCTTCGATCCAATTGCATCAAAAAAAGCTGATGAATGCAACATGACAGTAATCTGTGCAAGCGGACAGAATATCGAAAACATCAAAAATATTCTCGATGAAAAACCATTTATCGGAACTCAGATAGGGGGACTAAAATGAGCGTAGCTGTAGTTTTTCTAGCAGACGGTTTTGAAGACGTTGAAGCTTTTACTCCAATCGATTATTTGCGCCGAGCAAAGGTTGAAGTATACACTGTTGCAGTTCCAAGCCCAACAATGAACGATGAATACATCGCAATAAGTTCTCACAAAATTCCGGTTGTTGCAGATATGAACTTTTCAGAATTCAAAGAAAACTTCACAGATGAACTTCCTGATTTAATTTTCTGTCCAGGTGGAAAAACCGGTTCGGATAATCTTGCTGCAAACAATGACATTTACGATTTTATCAAAAAATGTTCTTCAGCAGGAAAATATGTTAGCGCTATCTGTGCAGCACCAGCTGTTGTACTTGCAAAAACCGGCGTACTTAAGGGCAAAAAATGGACCTGCTACCCGGAAATGGAAAATGGTGTAAATGAATACTGCGGTTCAGAAGTAAATGCAAAGGAACTTTTAAACGGCAGTACTCACATAAAAGACGTACCTTTTGTAACAGACAGAAATGTTATCACAGCCAGAGGAGCAGGAACCGCAGAACAGTTTGCAATGGAATTAGTACGCCTTCTGTGCGGCGAAGAAACAAAAGAATCCATCCGCAAAGGCACCTGCCAGCG
>CAMHIV010000019.1 GCA_946185185.1 uncultured Treponema sp.
GCCAGAACTTGTATTTTGTTTTCTCTGAAATCCTTTAGAATTTTAATCTGTTCATCTTCATCTATTTTTGAATGAATCAGGGCGCAATTGAATTCTTTAAATACATTCTGCTGAAGATTCTGAAAATTTTCTTCCGCCGATTTAATTTCCTGAGTTATAGTTTCAGAATCTATTGCGGGGTAGACAAAATATGCCTGTCGTCCCTGTTTGAGCTGCTGGCGAACAGCTTCGTAGGCATTGCGTTCGTTTCCTTCCCGCACAAGATATGTTGTGACTGGCTTTCTGTTTTTTGGAAGAGTTTTTATTGTGCTTACATCCAGGTCGCCGAATACAGTAAGAGCCAGGGTTTGCGGAATTGGAGTTGCACTCATCATTAAAAGATGTGGTTCAAAGGTAATCTGCGGGTCTTTCTCTGTTATTCTGCCTTTTTCGATTATGGACTGTCTTTGTATTACTCCAAACCGATGCTGTTCATCAATAACGGCAAGCTGCAAATCTTTATAAACAACATTTTTGGAAAAGAGTGCATGGGTTCCGATAACTATATCAATTTCACCATTTTTGAGTGCTTTAAGAAGCTGAGTTCTTCCAGAATTTTTAATATTCCCCGTAAGAAAGGCAACTCGCACTCCGATTGGCTCCAGTAGTTTTGCAGCGTTTTCTGCATGCTGGCGTGCAAGTATTTCAGTTGGTGCCATTAATGCACATTGACCTTTCCAGTTTATTGTTCGTAAGCATGCAAAAAATGCAACAAGCGTTTTTCCTGAACCTACATCCCCCTGAAGAAGACGCTGCATTGTAAAAGGTGTTTTGCACCCCAGATAATTTCCATTCTGGATATTGTTCCGTTCTGTAAAACCTCGGTCAATGTCACTGTTCATTTGAATAATCACTTTTTTCTGGTCATCAGTGAGTTCAAAGGGAAGCCTTCTGAAAAGTTCTTTTTGATGCGGAGAAAGTTCTTTCTCGAATTCTTCATTTGTAATTGGAGTTGGAATATTCTCTTCAGTTAGATTTTCATCCAGATTTGAATCTGGAACAGCTCCTTTGTGTTTAAGAGCTCGTTCTGCAATCAAGCTCTGCAGATTAAAAAGTTCTTCGTAAATCAGTGTTTTTCTTGCTTTTTGAATCTGTTCTGGATTCTGACTTTCATGAATCAGTTTGATTGCTTCCTGCTTGGAATATAATCCTCGTTTTTGGATTATTTCTTCTGGAATCTCGTTATCTATTCCGCGTGCGTACTGTACAATTGCTGCTTTTACAGCCTTTCGCACAATTTTTTGTGTCAGGCCGTCAGTAAGATGATAAATCGGATGTATTGCTGAATCCGGTAAAGGTGTGCCATTGAAATCAGAAAGGGCACCAAAATCACTCATTTTTGTTACATCAAAATCCGTGGATTGTATTTGCCCGAATTTTTCTGAAAAGGTTCCGGTTACGCATATGATGGCGCCCTGAGGAAGAGAGTGCTGCAGAAAACTTCGGTTAAAGCAGATGAGACTTGCGGATGCAGTTCCGTCTGAAATAATGATTTTAAGGGTTTTCATTCTGCCGTAACCGAAAAATTCGTGTGCTTGAACTTGTGCGATTGTATGAACTTTGCCTAATCTGAACTTATCCAAATGAAGAATCTTCCGGCGATCTTCGTAATCTTTTGGATAGAATCTTAGCAAGTCGCCGATTGTGAAAATGTTTAATTTTGCAAAATGGCTTGCAGCAGAAGGTCCTATACCCTGAAGAGAAGATACCGGCGTGTTTATATTTTCAAGCTTCATTGGATAAATCCTGAAAAATTATACCGGAATCATCATGATTGCTTTAGTTAAAATATGAATCAAAATGTTTCCGGAGATTAAAAGAAAAAGCAAAACTACGCAAGTGAAAAGAAGTGCCTTTTTATAGTCCAATGGACGGCCACCGGAAAGAATTTTTCCAATTGAAAAAACGATATTTGAAATCGAATTATCGATGATTTGCCATGGAGAATTGTAATCGTTGCTTTTTTTGCTGAAGATTGCAAAGCAGTAACGCACAAAGCAGACAAGTAAAAGTACTCCAATCAAAGATGTGGCTGCCGACCAGAGCATAGTAATAAGCTGAGCAATAATTCCTGCAATGTATAATCTACCGGTTTGAGCTATTCCTCCCAGAATTGAAGAAGCGACAGTTAATAAACCCAAAGAAATAACCGGTGAAAAATCTATCATACCTAATCGTAGTGGAAGTCTTGAAAACAATGTAAGGTACGGATCGCATAACTGGGAAAGTGTCTGCCCTATCATAGAATAATTTAGACCAGGGAACCAGGTGATTATAATTCTTACGAAACAAAGCATCGCGTAGATTGAGATAACTGCTGATGCAAGTTGAAAAACCATTTGTATTGTGTTCTGCATGTTTTTCTCCAGTTTTGTTTATTATGCTGTCCATACATCTTTGATTTGTGGAAGCTCTTTCAGAATGTTCAGTGTTTCCGCAGAGGATGAAACCGTCATCTGTTGATTTACCCGCACGATGTAAGGTCCAGAACTTGTATCTATATGAAAATATACTGAACAATTTCCCGGTTGGGCAAATAAAATATCGCGGATTTTTGAAAAATCCATTTCGGTAAAAGTACTATGCTCAAGCGCGATGTGAATTTCCTGAATTGATTTTGCCTTTAGAGAGGAAACATCTTCTATTGAATCAACCAGGAAACTAGGTTTTTCTTCATCCCGGGAACCGTCAACCTTTCCTTTGAATGCATAAACTGAACCCGCTGTAATGTGGGTTTTAAGCTGCTCCCAGGTTTTAGGGAAGAAGGTAAGGTCAATTTCACCATCGTAATCCTGCAGCTTTCCGAACGCCATGTCAGTTCCTTTTTTTGTCCGGATTTGACGGATGTTTGTAAGGAAGCCTAGAATTGTGTAAGATTTTCCGGCATTTCTGTTTGACCAGGAATTTTGTCCGCTTGCAGAAAGACTTGCTTTCAGAGCTTTATCTTCTTTTGCAGCGCGGTCAATATTTTTTGAAGTAAGAGTTATGCTGCTCTTGATGACTTTTTCATAATCATCAAGCGGATGGCCGGAAACATAACAGCCGATAATTTCTTTTTCGATATTCAGTTTTTCAAGCTGAGGAATATCAGGAATTTCTTCAAACTTAAAGTCTGCATAAACCTTTTCATCAGTGTCGCCAAAAAGGTCTCCCTGTCCGTTGTCGGTTCCGTTAGCCTTGTCGTTTACATATTTTATTGCGGCATCCATGTTAAATGCCAGAGTAGGTCTGTTCTGTCCAAGCTTATCGAATGCGCCTGTTTTTATGCAGACTTCAACAGCTTTTGAATTTAGAGGCTTTTTTTCACGTCCTTCGCTGTCTTTAATTGTTAAAGGAATACAGCGTTCAAGAAAGTTCATAAAAGAGGTGAACTCTCCATTTTCTTCGCGTTCTTTTACGATAGCATCTGCGGCTTCTTTTCCCATTCCCTTCATTCCGCGGAAGGCGAAAATTACATCGCCGTCGAGAACGTCAAATTCTGCGTAAGATTTGTTGATATCCGGCGGAACAACTTTGAGTCCCATTCGTTTACATTCTTCAAGATATTGAGGAACTCCGTCTGTGGAAGTGAGTTCGTTTGTAAGGTTGGCTGCCATGAATTCTGCAGGGTAGTGGCATTTTAACCAGCCGGTTCTGTAGGCCAAAACTGTATAAGCTGCGGCATGAGATTTGTTGAATCCGTACCCGGCAAAAGGAACCATGATTTCAAAAATTTCATCGGCGTGCTGTTCGGTGAATCCCATTTTGATTGCACCTTCGATGAATTCCTTTTTCTTTCCCATCAAAACTTCAGGCTTTTTCTTACCCATAGCACGGCGGAGCATGTCGGCACCACCAAGAGAGAACCCTGCAATTTTTTGAGAAACCTGCATAACCTGTTCCTGATAAACCATTACGCCGTAAGTTTCTTTAAGAAGGTCTTCAAGGCATGGATCAGGATAACGGATTGTTTCAGGTTTCCATTTTCCGTCGATGTACTGCGGAATATAGTCCATTGGACCCGGACGGTAAAGCGCGTTTAAGGCTACAAGCTCTTCTATGCACCTAGGTTTTGCCTGTCGAAGAATTTTCTGCATTCCTGGTGATTCAAACTGGAAAATTGCAACAGAGTCGCCTTCGTCGAACATATCGAAAGTTGCTTCGTCGGTTTCACTGATGCTTTCGATGTGGAAATCCGGTGCATCCGGTTTTTTATGGCGATTGATATTGTCTTCTGCGTATCGGATAAGTGAAAGTGTTTTTAGACCAAGATAGTCAAATTTTACAAGACCACATGGTTCGATGATATCCATTGTGTACTGTACACCGACTTCGCCTGTCTTAGGATCTTTGAAAATCGGCGCCCAGTCTGGAAGGGCTGTAAGACCGATTACCATTCCCGATGCATGAAGACCTGTGTTTCTGTTTACGCCTTCAAGTTTTTTTGCAAGCTCAAACAGTTTTGTAAATCTTGGGTCGTCGAGGTAAGGTTCAAGCTGCCCCCCTTCCGGTGCCGGGAATTTTTCCGACGGATGAAAAGCGTCCTTTAATTTTGCTTTCGGCGAATCCGGTACGCAGGCCTTTAGCATGTTTACTTCAGAAAGAGGAATTCCCAAAACGCGTCCAACATCGGCAATACACTGTTTTGGTTTTAAGGTACCAAATGTTACAATGTGTCCAACCTGCGGGTCGCCGTAAAGGTCTCGTGTATGCTGGATAATGTCCTGGCGATAGTCGAAATCCATATCGATATCAAAGTCAGGCATTGAAACTCGTTCCGGATTTAAGAATCGTTCGAAAAGCAGATTGAATCTGAACGGGTCGATATCGGTAATTGTCATTGTATAGGCAACGATTGAACCTGCACCCGAACCTCGACCAGGTCCAATTGGAATGTATGGTTTTGGCCGGTTATTTACATTATCCCAGGTTGATTTTGACCAGTTAATAAATTCCCATACAATCAGGAAGTAGCCGGAAAATCCCATTTTGAAAATAATCCCAAGCTCGTATTCTGCACGGGCACGAATCTTCGGAGTAATTTCCTTGTAGCGTTTTCTAAGCCCCTGTTCAACCAGAAATCGCACATAATCATCCTGATTCTGCGTATAGTCTTCGTGCTTCTGGAATTCTTTTGGGAGTTCAAAGCGTGGAAGACAACCTTTGAGTTCAGGGGTTGAATACTGATGAATGGTAAGATTGCACATATTTGCAATCTTGAGAGTATTTTCGTAGGCGTCTGGAAGATCTGGAAACAGTTCACGCATTTCCTGTTCAGTTTTAAAATACCATTCTGTTCGTCCGTCTCCCATTGTCTGGTGAGGTTCGTTTAAAAGCTTTTTAAAACCGATACAGCGCAATGCGTCCTGAGCTTCGGCATCTTCTTTTTCCATATAATGGATATCGTTTGTAACAACCAGAGGAACATTAAGTTTTCTGGCAAGTTTTATAAGCTTTACGTTTACTTCTTTTTGTTCTGGAAGTCCGTGATCTTGAAGTTCGATGTAATAGTGATCAGGTCCAAAAAGGTCCCGGTACTTTATGATGAGCTGTTCGGCTGCTTCTTCTGTATCGTTTAAGAGAGTTTGAGGAAGTTCGCCGGCAATACAAGCGGAAAGACAGATAAGCCCTTCGTGGCGTTTTTTCAGCATTTCAAAGTCGATTCTGGGTTTTCCAAAATACTGGCCTTCTGTGTTTGCGTCGGAACAAAGCCAGCTCATATTTTTGTAGCCGGTTTCATTTTCGCAGAGAAGTATGAGATGGTAATTCTTTTTTCCGTATTTTGTTCGTTCCTGTTTAAGGTGGTCGTCGCCTACGTAGAATTCGCAGCCAACGATAGGATTGATTCCGTTTACATGGCAGAGTTTTTCAAAATTGAGCACACCAAACATGTTTCCGTGATCGGTAAGCGCAAGTGCCGGCATATTAAGTCTTTTTGCCTTTGCAACCAGTTGATCCAGCTTACAGCAGCTATCTAGAAGAGAATAGTCGGAGTGTACGTGAAGATGCACGAACTGAGCAACAGGTGTGCCTTCGGGAGCAGGGTCGAATTTGTGATAATCTGCCATTATGATTCCGCCTTAGTAATTATTTGATTAGAGAAATCAGTTTGCGTTACTGCTCCCGGCGCTGAGAGGAAATTATTAAGTAGTGCGCATGTCAACGAGTTGCCATTGCGCACGAACGGGTCAGTCGCAGGATCGAATTTGTGGTAATCTGCCATTTTGCACCCCTTTTACTGGATTGATTGTACGGCGCCGAATACGCCCATGCTCAAGGTTAGCATTATTATTCCTGCAAGAAGAACGCCAAGTACGCAGGCGATTACAGTTTCTTTAAAGTTCATATCCAAAAGGCTTGCTGCCAGTGTTCCTGTCCAGGCGCCGGTTCCAGGAAGAGGAATTCCTACAAAAAGGAAGAGTGCAAAAAATAAACCTCTGCCGGCTTTTTTTTGAAGTTTTTCGCCACCTTTTTTACCTTTTACAAGAAAGAAAGTGCAAATTTTTCCGATTATTTTTTTATCCTGTCCCCATTCAAGAAATTTTCTGGCAAACAGATAAATAATCGGAACTGGAATCATATTTCCGAGAATACAAATTGCATAGGTAAGTACAATCTGTGCCGGTCGCTCCGGTGGCATTAGCGAAAGTGCCGTAGCAATAGGAATCGCACCTCTGAGCTCAATCAGAGGAACCATAGAAACAAAAAAAACTGTTAAATAACTTTTGAGCATAAAATTATTATAGATGAATTTCGCGTTTCATTCAATTTAACTTTGCGGTGGTTGAGGCTCTCGAAACCACTGGTTATGGAAGTTGCTTTCGCAATACAAACAGATTTCGACAGCCCCTTCGACAGCCCCTTCGACAAGCTCAGGGACCGATAAATAAAGTTAAAGTTTAAAGTCCCAGATTTCTTTCTGAAGTTTAACAATAGACTTTGTACTCTGAACTGAAGAAAGCTTGAAATTATCCATATTTTTAATAACCCGATGAAGGTTATTCATGATTTCGGCAATGTGCTGACGGCTTGTTCGTGTAGTGTCACTCAAAGACTGCATCTGTTTTGAAACAACATCGCTTCCGGAAATCATTTCTGTTGCACTGTTTTTTACAGTTTCAGTTGAGCTTATAATCGAGCGAATTCCGGAAAGAACCTGATTATTTCCTGAGCGCTGTTCAATCATTGCATTTGAAATAACATATTCCTGGTTCTTTACTTTTTGAGAAAGCTCGTAAATTGCATTGAATTTTTCCTGTACCTGAGTTGTGTTTGAAGCGATGTGCGAAACTGATTCGGCAAATTCCTTTAGGCTGTGCTGAATTGCTTTTGACTGCTGTCCGGACAAAACTGCCAGCTTACGGATTTCATCTGCAACAACACTGAATCCCTGTCCAGCTTCTCCGGCGTGTGCAGATTCAATTGCGGCGTTCATTGCAAGAAGGTTTGTTTCTGCTGCGATTGCCTGAATTGTTTCGCTGGCCGTCAAAAGGTCTGAAGATTTTGCAAGAAGCTCTTCTGAAATTTTTACGGCGCCGATAATATACTGTTTTCCGTCTTCAGAAGCCTGTGCAAGTTCGTCTACGGATTCTGTGTTTTTTTCAAGAATTGAAGAAACATTGTTTACATTTGTAACCATTTCCTGAATTGCAGAAGAAGACTGCGAAACTCCCTGTGCCTGTTTTTCAATCGCATTATTCAAATCCTTGATTCTGATAAGAATTTGCGCTGTTGTAGAATTGGCATCTTCAACATTCTTTGATTGTTCGGCCATGTCTTCTTTAATATTGATAAGCAAATCTTCAATATTTTGGAAACGGGTGATTGATTCTTCGATGTTTGTGTTGAGTGATTCTGAAGAATCCTTTGAATTTTCAGAAGATGAGCGGAAGCTTTTTAAAAGTTCTTTTGTAACATCAAAAAATTTATTTGTTCCGTTTATGAGTTCGCCAAGTTCGTTTCGGTTTGTAACGCGCAAAGGCTTTGAACGGTAATCCTTTTTTTCAAGATCGTCCAAAAACAGGTTTAAGGTTTTGATTACAGTAGAAATTTCCTGAACGTTTGTAAAAGTGTTCACAGTTATCGAAATGACCGAAAGTGCAAAAATAGGAATCAGAGGAATAAGCAGATCTTTTGTGTTACCGGCATTCGCAATTCCCGGAGTTGAAAGAAGACTCATTGAGGCCATTACTGTTCCTACGATAGAAATCGCATTCATAAGTACAAGTCGGGTTGTAATTGAAAGGGTGTTGTCCTTTCGTGAATAGTGAAGCCAGATGAGTTCGTTTTCAAAAAGAGAAAGGTATGCACTGTAGGCAATTGCAGAAATTTGAAGAACAAGACCCCAGTACAAAAGAAGGAAGTGAATAATAATATGTTCACCCTCATACATTTCAAAGTCCAGTTCGTGTTTAATCCCCCAGAAGCCGATAAGTACAGGCAGAAGAATTGAAAAAATCGCCGGAAGAAGAACAGAAAAATTTCTGAGTTTTTTTACAAGCTGATTACATCGTTCAAGATCGCGGTTTGAGCCGTCAAATGTTAAAAGCTGTTTTTTTAATATGAACCACACGACAATAGGAGCCGCAATAGAAAGTACCCAAGTAAAAGGAACAGGAACATTTAAAAGCAGAGTTGTAAGCTCTTCCTTTGTTACTGATTTTGAAAACAGGAGCATGAATGCAAATAAAATAAATGTACTTGCGAAAAAAATTGAAAAGAATCTGATTGCTTTATTTGAAAGAGTTACCGGGTAGATATTTTTATGTGCCATTGGTTTTTCCTTGTTTTAGAATGCTTTATTTTACACTGCTTAAACCATTTTCTCAAATTTTTTCTTTGTGCTATAATAAAATTATGAATAAAAATATCAGTGAAAATCCACAATTAAAAGAAAGTTATGATGAGTTGTGCCGGCTTATTTCCGAGACTACAGACGAAGAATTTTTAAAAGATTTTTTTAATTGCCTTTTCACGGAAACAGAACGAAGTGATTTTGCCCGCAGATGGCTTTTGGTAAAGGAAATTCATAACGGGACTGCACAGCGGGAAATCGCAAAGAAGTTTAACATGTCTCTTTGCCGAATTACCCGCGGTTCCCGGGAACTCCATAAGGAAAACAGTGCGTTCCTTAGGATGCTCGAAAAAGTTTAATTATTCAGAAGCACTTACTGGGCGCAAAAGCTCTGCAGCGTCGTTTCGCTTCCAGCGGATTGCCGTTGTGTAAGGTGTTTCTTCATAAATATTCTTCACACTCGTATCCAGCCCGTAAGAAATGAGTGTTTTGATTGTATCTGTGCTTGCCAGACGAGCTGCGTAGTGCAGAATTGAATTTCCCTGGATATCAGTTGTTTTTCCCGCATATTTTACAATATTACCAATGATGTCGGCGTTATTGCTTCTTAATGCGATTGTAACTGCATTGTTTCCTTTGCTGTCGATTGCAGTAAATGGATTTGCGCCGTTTTCAAGAAGAATTCTTGAAAGCTCTTTGAATCCTTTTTCCACTGCAATGCATAACGGTGTGTATCCGTCTGAATTACGAGTATCAGCAGGGTAGCCGGCATTTATCAAAGTTTTTAGCAATGCAGAACTTTTCTTGTTGCGGACGAGAAAATGAATCGGCGTATTTCCGTCGCTGTCTGAAATTGTTGTATCTGTGCCTAAAACTTCCCGGATAATTACAGGATCCTTATCAAGAACCAGTGAAAATGGTGTAATGCCGTTTTTATCGCGGGAAAGTGGATTCCCGCCGGCTCTTCGGATCATAGAAATTATTTCTGTGTCGCCAGTCAAAGCGGCTTCGTGATAACAGTTTCTTCCCATAAAATCCTGAATCTGAGGATTTGCATTTTTAGAAAGCAAAAGTCTGATGATATCAGTATTTTTTGTCTTAATTGCATCCATCAATACTGTGCGGCCAGCTGTATCAGTTTTGTTTGGATTTGCTCCCTTCATCAAAAGAAGATTTGCGATATCCTGTTTTCCAACCAGAGCGGCTTCTGCAAGAGGTGATTTTCCTGATACATTCTGTGCGTCGATTTCTGCACCTATATTTACAAGTCTTGCAACTGATTTTGGATTTCCCCAGCGCACTGCAATATGAAGGGCTGTACTTCCAAGATTGTCGCGGGCTGTAACTTTGCAGCCGTTATTTACGAGTACCTGTAAGATTTCCGGTTCATCATTTTTTGCCGCACTAAAAAGGGGTGTTTCTCCGTTTGCATTTTTAGCTTCTGTTTTTGCACCCTTTGTAATCAGTGCTGTAACTGCATCCTGAAGTCCCCATTCGGCAGCAAAGTGAAGGGCTGTATTTCCGCTTCCATCTGTAGCTTTAATGGTTTTTGAAGTAATAAGCCAGTCCATTACAGTTCCGCCGTCATAAAGTGCAAGGCTGAGCGGAGATTTGCTTCTGTTGTTTGCGGCAAAAATGTCTGCATTCTTTGAAAGAAGAAGTTCACCAACCTTCTGGCGGTTTTTAAGAACTGTAAGGTAAAGAGCGGTATTTCCGTCTGCGTTTCGAGTATTTACATCTTCTGTGATGCTGATTATATACTGAATTTTTGCAAGAGTTGCATTGTTCTGAATTGCAACGATGAGTGGTGTGTTTCCGTCAGAATCTGTGCTGGAAATATTTGCCGGATTTACAATTGCTTTTAAAATTTTGTCAGAGCCGTCTGAATCCTTTAATGCGAGAATCAAAGGTGTAGTTCCTTTTGTGTCTTTAGAGTTTATATCAGCTCCGTGTTCTGCGTAGAATCTTATGTGTTCTTCAACTCCGTTTTCAATTGCAAGAGCCAGAGGTGTAACCCCGTCTTTGTTGCGTTCGTTGATTTCTGCGCCGCCTGAAATTAATGTCTGCAAAATAGATGCAGGAACTTCAGTCATAGTTGCAGTATGAAGAACTGTGTCGCCGTACATATCCTTTACAGAAAGGTCAGCTTTGTATGAGGTAAGCAGTGAATAAATTTCACTTCGTTTTTCTTCCGGAATAATGAGAAGAACAGGAGTTTTTCCTAAATTATCCCGGGCATTAACATCTGCTCCTGAGTTGAGAAGCATTTTTGCGATTTCTGTATTTCCATAACGAACAGCTTCGTGAAGTGGAGTTGAACCTGTGCTGTCCTGAACAGTTGCCTGTGCATTTCCAGTTATGAGATATTTTACAACAGTTTCGTGTCCCTGAATTGAAGCCAGGTGAAGAGGTGTCTGTCCATCATCAAAGCGGTAATCAAGATTTCTGTTAGCAATTGCTGTTTCAAAGTAATTGTATGGAGAATTTACATGTTCTGCACCGTTTGAAATCAATGTTGCTGCAACTTCAACAGCTTTTTCATTGTTGAACATTGAGTAAGCGTAGTCCAAAGGTGTTCTTCCTTCGTTGTCCTTTACTGAAAGAGGAATTGATTTTTTTGCGCACTGAACAATAGCCGCAGAATTTAGAGTCTCTACAAAATAATGGACAATTGTTTTTCCTTTTTCTGTATCTCTAAGTTCGCCGGTTTTTGTTGTAATAAAGATATCGTAATATGAAGAATCTGCTGCAAAAGCCGAATCCATTGCCGTAAGGCCGCTTCCATCCCGGGTAAATATATTACAGCCGAAATTTACAAGCTGCCGTGCGGTTTCTTTTGAACCGTTTTCAATGGCAACATGCAGTGGAGTCTGGTTGTTGTAATTTTTTAAATCTGGATCGGAACCGTTGCACAAAAGAAATAGTGCAAGATTTGCTTCGTCGAGCTTTGCAGCCAGGTGAAGCGCTGTGTTTCCGTCTTCATCGATTTCGTTTATGTCGTACTTTGAAATAAAACATTCTTTTGCTTCGTCAATGCGGCCTTGTTTTATAAGTTCTGTAACAGAAAGTTTTTCTTCTTCCTGAGGTACAGTCTGGCAACCAAAAGAAAGTAATGCTGAAATTACGCAGATAGAACTGAAAATAATTTTTTTATTCATAGATTCCTCTTATTATCAGTATCGGAACCCAGATTTAAACATTTAGAAAAAACAGTTCTATTTTGTCAATGCCATTAAGTTTACGGTGGTTGAGGCTCTCGAAACCACCTAATAAAGAAGTTGCTTTCGCAACATAAACAGATTTCGACAAGCTCAATAACCGTGGATATTGTTCTATTTTACGACATATTGCACGAGCAGAAGGTGAAGTTCGTTTATATTCGAAACCCCGAATTTTACAAAAACATCTGCCATGTCTTTTTTTACAGTAGATTTGCTCACATAAAACTGGCGGCTCAAATCTTCGTAACTTGGCTGATTTTTCAGATATTCTTTTACAAGCTTGCTCTGGCGCAGAGTTAGACCCGCTCTTTCAAGTACGAGTTCGCTTCCTGGTTCCGGCAATTTAATATTCTTGCAGGTGATTTTTTTCTGTGGTGCAAGAGGAATCAAAAGTGATTCCAGTTTTTTGTAAATGCACAGATAAAACGAAAAGAAAAATGTACTTAAAAAAATCTGCAGCAATGCAAGATAGATCCATTGTCTTGGAAAGTTAACATAACATTCATATCCATATAGAAGGCAGACTGCAAACCAAATTCCAAGAATTACAAGACCTTTCTGCATTGCCTTTGTTTTAAATCCGCCGTTACAGAATAGGAGTGTAATATAGCTTCCATATAGGAAGATTCCAAGAATCGGATAATTTGTGAGAGAGGTTGTAATTCCCTGAACAAATAAAATTCCTCGCTGGAGCCTGTAGTCTTTTGGAAAAATAATCGCAAAAACGCAGCAGATTGTGCTAAGCAGATTTATCGCAAATACAGTTTTTTCCGGAACTGGAAAAACAACGTATGACGATGGTGTTCTGTTATAACTTAATATGCTTGCGGTTAATAAAACCAGCATTGCAAAAAAACTCATCGTCCGGTCCGGTGTAAAAAACTTTTGTTTGTAAGCCATAGCGGGGTTGATTTTACTGGTGGTTCAGAAAATTTGCAAATAAAAAATCTTGTTTTTGAGATTTTTCTTTGCTTCGATTCTTGTAGTCATTTTCATTCATTTTTATTATATTTTTAGGGAAAGAAATTATTTTTCTATAGAGGAAACAATGGCTAAAGCAAAAACACCTATTACCTTGCTCTGCGGTTATCTTGGAGCAGGAAAAACAACTTTAATGAATAAGGTTCTTACAAATCAGAAGGGATACAAAGTTGCCGTAATTGTAAATGATATCGGTGAAATTAACGTTGATGAAAAACTTATCGCAAAGGATGCGAATATTACTGATACATCCAGCATTATTGGACTTCAGAACGGATGTATCTGCTGTACTTTAAAGAGTGATCTTGTTCAGCAGATTGAAAACCTGATTAAAGCCGGTAAATTTGACTACATTCTTATCGAAGCCAGTGGTGTATGTGAGCCAATGCCGATTGCACAGGCCATCATGCAGATTGATAATGGAAAACTTGACAATGTTGTTTCTGTAGTTGATGCAAAACGCCTTGTTGATGAATTTGCAGGTGGTGATCAGCTTTTGAAGAAAGATATGGGTGAAGAAGACATTGAATCTCTTCTGGTTCAGCAGATTGAATTCTGTTCAACACTTATTATCAATAAAAAGGACCTTGTTTCTGAAGATGAAATGAATAAGGTTCGTGCTGTTGTAAAGGCTCTTCAGCCACATGTAAAAGTAATCGAAGCTGTTCAGGGTAACGTTGAAGTAGAAGATATTCTTTCTACTGACCGCTTTGAATTTGATACAGTATTTGAAAGTGCGGCATGGGTTCAGCATCTGGAAAACATGGAAGATGATGATGACGATGATGATGAGCACGAACATCACCATCATGACCATGAACACGAAGAACACGAGCATGAACATTATCACGACGACGATGACGATCATAATCCAAAACACGGCGAACCTGGTCACAAATGCGACGGTCACTGCCATCACCATCATCATGAACACAATCACGAAGGTGCTGAAGAAGACGAATACGGAATCGGTAACTTTGTTTACTATCGTCGTCGTCCGTTCAACCGCGATAAGCTTGAAGAGTATGCAGGCAGATGGCCAAGAAATATTATCCGCTGTAAGGGTGTTGTTTACTTCAGCGACGAAGATGATATGGCTTATGTTTTCGAAACTTCAGGCCGACAGATTTCTGCAGGTGCTTCAGGGCGCTGGCTTGCTTCTTGTCCAAAAGCAGAGCAGGAAGAAGTTCTTGCTCAGGAACCAAAGGTTCGTGCTGAATGGGATGAAGAATACGGTGACCGCATGATTAAGCTTTGTGTAATTGGTCAGAAGTTGGATAAAAAGCAGATTTGCGCAGAACTTGACGCCTTGCTTGACTAAGTCCTGAGATTTTTATAAATTCAATAAAACAAAGCCTTGCAAGCGTCGAATGCTCTGCAAGGTTTTTTTTTCAACGCAAAGGATTTTTATTATGGATGGAAATACTTCTTCTGTTTCTGCAGAAAACAAAATGGGTACAATGCCCGTGGTAAAATTGATTTTGAATATGTCGCTTCCGATTATGTTCGGTATGCTTATTATGGCGCTGTATAACATTGTCGATTCAATTTTCGTTGGTAAAATCGGTGAAGAGGCGCTTACAGCTGTTTCATTGGCTTTTCCGATTCAGAATCTCATGCTTTCGTTTGGAATCGGTACTTCTGTCGGTGTTAATGCCCTGCTTTCAATGCGCCTTGGTCAGAAAAAGCAGGATGATGTAAATAAAGTTGCAATGAACGGTATTTTCCTTGCAATTGCAACCTGGATTGTATTCGTAATTGTTGGGGCTCTGTTTACTTCAATGTATCTTCATTCTCAGACTGAAAATGAAATGATTATCCAATATGCAGAAGATTATCTTTCTGTAATTCTGGTGATTGGTTTTGGATATTTTCTTGGTTGTATGAGCGATAGACTTCTTCAGGCAACCGGGCGAACCTTCCTTTCTATGATTTCGCAGATTTGTGGTGCGGTTTTTAATATTGTTTTTGACCCGCTGCTTATTTTTGGAATCGGTCCTTTCCCGGAACTTGGGATTAAGGGTGCAGCTCTTGCAACTGTTCTTGGGCAGATTTTAGCAATTTTTGTTTCCCTGGGTCTTAATGTTAAGAAGAATCATGACATTCAGTTTATGCTGAAGAATATTGTTCCGAACCGACGGCTTATTGCTCAGATTTATAAAATTGCTGTTCCTTCAATTTTAATGAGTTCAATCATATCCGTTGTAACTTATTTTCTGAATATCATTCTTTCAGGAACTCCAAACGGCGGGGATACGGCTATTGCAGTTTACGGTGTATATTTTAAGCTGAACAGCTTTATTTTTATGCCTGTATTCGGATTGAACAGCGGAATTATTCCTATTATTTCTTACAATTACGGGGCTCAGAATCACAGAAGAATTACAGATACAATTCGTTATGCGCTTGTTATAGCACTTTGTATTTTGAGTTTGGGAGTAATCCTGTTTGAAACAATTCCTGGAAAGTTGTTTGACCTCTTCAGTGCAAGTGACGAAATGCGCCGTATGGGAATTGTTGCTTTAAGACATATTGCCCCTAGTTTTATTGGTGCAGCCCTTGCAATTACAATGGGTTCTGTTTTCCAGGCTTTTGGAAGTGCTCTTTACAGTATGTTCGTTTCTTTTGCACGCCAGCTTGTTGTTTTCTTGCCAGCCGCATATCTTCTTTCACTTTCTGGAAATGTTGATAATGTCTGGTGGTGTTTTGTTATTGCAGAATTCATGTCAGTTGGAATGTCATTGTTCTTTATGCGACGGGTTTATACAAAGAAAATAAAGCCGATTCCATA
The DNA here is from genome assembly GCA_946185185.1 of uncultured Treponema sp. Classification (GTDB taxonomy): domain Bacteria; phylum Spirochaetota; class Spirochaetia; order Treponematales; family Treponemataceae; genus Treponema_D. Next base: position 15,806 of record CAMHIV010000019.1, read on the forward strand.
CGAAAAATAGACTTTTAAAATTGCATAAATATAAAAAAAACTGGATAAATATTCTGTCCGTTGAATAAATATTCAACGGATTTTTTTTGCAAAAATCTTGCCACTTTATCTAGTGTTTTGCTGGTTATTTTGAACGCTTAAAACACTAGTTTTGACACAAAAAAATCTAATTTTATTGTTTTTTGATTCCAATTCGAGTAATATTAAATTGTTTGATAAAGAAATTTTATAATAAAGAGGTAAAACTGATATGATCCAGATTGACGAATGGAAAGGATTCGCAGGTCGTTTGTGGAAAGAAGAAATCAACGTACGTGACTTCATCCAGAACAACTACACTCCATATGACGGAGACAACAAATTCTTAGCTGGTCCTACAAAGGCTACTCAGAAATTGTTTGATGAACTCCAGAAGCTTCAGAAGGAAGAACACAACAAAGTATCTATCGGTAAAGATGGTAAAAAACGTACTGGTGTTCTTGATATGGACACAAGCATTGTTACAGGTCTTACTTCACACCCAGCTGGATATATCTGCCCGGAAGGAAAAGATCTTGAAAAGGTAGTAGGTCTTCAGACTGATAAGCCTTTGAAACGTGCTTTCATGCCTTTTGGTGGAATCAACATGGCTGTACAGTCTTGTGAAATGTACGGTTACGATGTAGATCCAGAACTTAAGAAGATTTTTACTCAGTATCATAAAACACACAACCAGGGTGTATTTGATATCTACACTCCAGAACACAGAGCGGTTCGCTCAGCTCACATTTTGACTGGTTTGCCTGATACATACGGTCGTGGACGTATCGTAGGTGACTACCGCCGTGTAGCTCTTTACGGTATCGACCAGCTTATTAAATACAAGCAGGAAGATTTTGCTAACATCGGTGACGGAACAATGTCAGAAGATGTTTGCCGCCTCCGCGAAGAAGTAACAGACCAGATTAATGCTCTTAAAGGCATGAAAGAAATGGCTGCTCTCTACGGTTTTGATATTTCTAAGCCTGCTAAGAACGCTCGTGAAGCATTCCAGTGGCTCTACTTCGGTTACCTTGCTGCTGTTAAGACACAGAACGGTGCAGCAATGTCTGTTGGTCGTGTATCAACATTCCTTGATATTTACATCGAACGTGACCTTAAGGCTGGTATCCTTACAGAAGAAGAAGCACAGGAACTTGTAGACCACATGGTAATGAAGTTCCGTATGGTTCGCTTTGCTCGTATTGAATCTTACAACCAGCTCTTCTC
>CAMHIV010000020.1 GCA_946185185.1 uncultured Treponema sp.
TAATTCTGTTTTTTACGGAAATAATAAATTCCTTTTTGAACTTTTTCTTGGCTGCCTCATCTTCGGCAGTAACAAGTCTTTGAAAACTTTCCAATGGAAATTTGGAATCAACCGGTACAATTCCATCTCCGAGTTTAATAATGGCATCGACTTTGGTATTATCCTTAAATGCATACTGCACATCGTAGTTTCTTCCGGGCAGAATATCTTTCAATAATTCTTCCAGCAAGTATTCGCCCAAATTTCCGCGCAGTTTTGGAGCCTGAAGAATTTCCTGAAGCGAAGAAATGTCTTTTCCAATATCTTTTATATTTTGAGTCGTAACTTCAAGAGAACCAAGTTTTTCACGAATATCCTGAATTACAGAATTCGAGATTTTCAGATTTGATGTAATATTATTCTGACTGTTATTGACGTTTGTCATCATTGACTGAAGCTGTTTATTCAAAAGCTGCTGAGTATCTTTAAACAATTTCTGCTGTTCTAAAAGCGCCTTGTTTTGAGTTTCTAATTGTTTTGTTTTTAATTCATTTAATTGATTTTTTAAATCCAGTAATTGAGGAGTCAAATTTTCTGATTTTTTGGAAGATACTTTAAAAATCAAAACAAAAACTGATATTATCAGCAAAAGTAATGCTCCCAAAATCAGAGTATTTAAATCTATCATTTTAATTCCACTCCTAATTAGTCTTCATCCCAGGAATCGTAATCCCCTCGACTTGCCTTTTTACTTGACCAGGAACTGGATTTTTCCTGAAGCATTTCCGCATCTTCCCGCCCCTGCAAAACCCGCCAGAAATCATAACGGGAATCTTGTTTCAATGGAATTCTGTCTTTATTTTTTTCACGAAGATCTTCAATTCCGTTTGCCATAAAAACACCCTGAAAAAAAATCCCTAAAACAAACGATTTATAACCGTCTGCTTTAGGGCTTAAATTATTGCATAAAAATCAAATTTACGCGATTCGTAAATATACGACAGTATATTTACGCAATCATTGAGAATACCATTGCGAACAAAGCAACAGTTTCACAAAGACCTACAACCATGATGTACTGAGCAAAACCTTTCCCTGTTTCACCAAGAGCATCTGAACCGGCAGCACCAGCTTTTCCCTGAGCGATTGCAGAGAAACACATTGCAAGACCAGAAGCAAAACCAAGACCAAGAGCTGTTTCTGCAGACATAGCACCAGCGTTGATTTTACCAACCATATTGCTCATCAAAAGGAAACCATAAATTGTCTGTGTAAGTGGAGCACCGGCAAATACTGTAAGGATGAATGGAGCCGGTTTGTTATTTACATAGCAGCGTTTCCATGCACCGATTGCACCCTGACCTGCAGCACCAATTCCGATTGCAGAACCGATAGCAGCAATACCCATACAAATTGCAGCGCCCAAAAGGCCCCAGTTAAAAGCAACAGTTTTTACAACTTCTGTAACATTTGTAGTATCCATAATTTAATCTCCTAATTATTTACGAATATAATTTTAATTACTTATTTAGCTTCCTTTTCAACGAAAGGACTATATTTGAATCCAGACCAGCTCATTCCAAGATGGTTTGAAAATTCCAGAGTATTCAAACGTACACCATGAACAATTACTGAAAGAAGGTTCAGAACCATGTTCAATCCGTGACCGAATACAAGAAGTACAATTGCTGCCACAAACAAAATTGCGTGTCCCAAAATAGGACCAGCCATAGTGTTTACGGTGTCGCTGATTGCAGCTCCTGCAAGACCTACTGCCCACAATCGGATGTAAGAAACAATATCACTGAATACGTTTACTACACCAAGAAGAACAGAGATGATGTTTTTACAGCTTTCAAGAACAGAAGCAATTACACTTCCGTCGTAGTTACTGAAGATAAAGCTCAATGCAAAACCAAACGCAACAAGACCTACAAAAATATATCCGATTGGAATATCTTTTACCTTTATTGCATCCATTGCAAATACTTCACCGCTTACAACCATCATAAGAACTACATAGAACATACCCCAAATCTGAAGCAATGCACCAAGTTCTCCGAAGAATTTAAGCGATTTGCAGTAACGGGCCATTCCCTTAAAGTGAGCAACAGAAAGCTGAAGCAAAGCAAGTGTAAAACAGAAAATCTGCATATTCTGTGCAGTTGTAAGCCCTACACCCTCAGCTGTCCATGGCAATGCCCAGATTTTATCACTTCCATCAGGAAGTTTAGAGAAGGCATTTGAAAGAACTTTTACAGAATAATCCGGTAAAAATCCAAATCCAAAATTACGAAGCTGTTCCGGAGTGAGACCAAACCATGTACAGGTTACAAATCCCCAGCCCACAGTTGCCAGTCCCAGCAAGAGAACAAGTGACAAAAGCGGACTTGCCTTCTGTTTAGAAGCAGCACCCTTAAGCAGCATTAAAAGAGCAATAACAGTTACAAGAAGACCGTAACCGCCGTCTCCAAAAATCATGCCGAAGAACACTGTAAAGAACAAAAGGAACCAGCCGGAAATATCGTATTCACGATATCCAGGAACTGTGCCCAAAAAGTCTGTAAGCGGATAAATCAAGCTTACAAGCTTATTGTTCTTAAGCTTTGTAGGAACTTCATCTTCTTCTGCAGGATCATCATAAGCCAAAGCCCATGCATTTTCCTTTGCAGCGTTTTTAAGCTCATCAAGGCTGTCAACCGGAACATAGCCCGAAAGCCATGCAAGGTCAGTTGATTTTCCTTCTTCTTCCTGTCCCATGCCGGAATAGAAAGTTTCAAATTCAATATCGCTTTCAAGGGACTTCTGAAGCTTCTGAATCTGAGAAACATAAACAGAAAGCGAAGCAAGTTCCTTGTCGATAGAAGCAATGCGTTCCTTACTGTCAGAAATAATTTTCTTTATTTCTGAAGTTGCTTTTTCAGGAAGCGGAACTTCATATGCTTCCGGCGGAAAACTTTCAGGTCTTTCATCTTTTGCATCAAGAAGAAGGAACCGTACTGTTTTCTTAAAGCGGTTAACGCATACAGTCTTTGAATTTTCGTCGATAAGGCTGTATTTGTCTTCCGGGATTTCATACATCTTGAGTGAAATACCTTTTTCCCGCAGAAGATCGAAATCTGCAGGAGTTACTTCACCCCAGGAAGCAAAACGGTCAAGTTCTGTTGTGCTTGCAGTAATTTCTTCCATAAGTTTCTTTTTTTCGTCACTTAATGAAAGAACTGTTTTACATTTTTCAAGCACAGCTTCATTAGAAAGAACTTCTGCAATACCCTTCTTTTTAGGAGCTTTAATTTCTCCCAGAATAGAAGCGGCAGTCATTGCATTAGAAGCGGCTTCCTTAAAGGCTGCAAGCTGTTCACCCTTACCCTCTACCTGTTCAAGATGAACAACTCCAACTTTCTTAAGCTGAGTAAGGGCTTCTTTTCGCTCCTTGTTAAGAACTACAAGGGAGACTTTTTTCATAGGTACAATCATTCGTCAGCCTCCTTTTTAGCTTCAACAGCAGCCTGAAGTTTTTTCTTCGAAATTTTACTGCGGACAACGGCCGCAACCTGTTCATCACCAAGATAAACAGAAATCTTTTTAATATTTGCCTTTGTTTCAGGAATCTTAACCTTTTCAAACAAGTTTACGCGCTGGGTTGTAGTGCGAAGTTCCTTGTTCAAAAGACGAACCTGTTCATCAAGCACTTCTGCTTCAAGATCCAAAGACAAAGCCTTTTCCATTCGGTCTGCAGCTAAGTCAATCCATAATGGAGTTTCATACAAATCGTAATCACCGCGGCTAAAATCAGCACCTTCGTAAACCGGAATTGTAACGCCGGCAATATTTCCGGTGCCTTTTTTAATATTGCGAACAGTAACCATTCCAGGCTTAAAAGCTTCTGCTTCTCCAAAAACGCTTATCCATTCGTCAAATTCTTTTTCAAGCTGAACCCGCTGGGCCCTGACTTCTTTAGCCTTAGCTTCAATAGTACGAATCTCTGTCTGGAGCTGCTGCTTTTTGAGCGTTAAAGTAGGAAGATAACGCTTATACATTTTAAGCGCGTCTTTCTGAACCTTCTGCTCATTTTTAGTCAGCTTTATTTTTGCCATACGCAAGCTCCACTAAACTTAGTTCTTTGGCCAGTACTTTTCTACCAAAGCAGATTTGATACCTGTTTCTGAAGGATCAAAACAGTCAGCTAAGATTTTCCATCCAAGATCAAGGGCATCTTCAAGCTTAATATTCTTTGAAAGATCCATCATCTCGGCTTCAAATTCAGCACCATATGCAAGGAGTTTTTCATCCCAGGCACTCATATTGAAACCCATGGATTTCTTTTCAAGAGTGTCTTTGTAGTTAGCATAAAGACGAATCATACCATCCATAAGGGCACGGTGGTCATCGCGGGTAGAACTGTTTACATTCTGCTTAAGACGTGAAAGTGAACCAAAAGGCTCAATTCGTCCGCCCTTAAGGTAATACTGACCTTCAGTAATATAACCTGTGTTATCCGGAACAGGGTGAGTTACGTCATCACCAGGCATTGTTGTAACTGCAAGAACTGTTACAGAACCAGCGTTATCAAAGTCAACAGCCTTTTCGTAGCGGCTAGCAAGCTGAGAATACAAGTCTCCAGGATAACCACGGTTAGAAGGTACCTGTTCCTGTGTAATGGCGATTTCCTTCATTGAGTCAGCAAAGTTTGTCATATCAGTAAGAAGAACAAGAACGTCTTTTCCCTGAAGGGCAAACTGTTCAGCAACTGCAAGTGAAAGGTCAGGAATCTTCTGACATTCTACTGTAGGGTCAGCAGCTGTATGCATAAACATAACTGTCTTAGAAAGAGCACCACCGTTTTCAAGCGTATCCTTAAAGTAAAGGTAGTCATCGTATTTGAGACCCATACCACCGAGTACGATTACGTCAACTTCAGCCTGCATGGCAATGCGTGCAAGAAGCTGGTTGTAAGGTTCACCAGAGATTGAGAAGATTGGAAGTTTCTGAGAAACAACCAGTGTGTTGAACATATCAATCATCGGGATACCAGTACGAATCATACGGCGCGCCATAATACGCTTTGAAGGGTTTACAGAAGGTCCACCAATAGCAACAAGGTTTTCTGCAAGAGCAGGACCATTATCGCGAGGCTCAGCGGAACCGTTGAAAATACGTCCCAGAAGGTTATCGCTGAAAGAAACTTCCATGCGGTGTCCCAGGAAGCGGATGTGATCTCCAGTTGAAACACCACGCCCACCGGCAAAAACCTGAAGGGAAACAATGTCGCCGTCAATTTTATTTACTTCGGCAAGAGATTTACCGAATGCAGTTTCGATTTCTGCAAGTTCTCCGTAAGCTACGTTATCAGCCTTAACGGTAATAACTGAACCTACGATTGATTCAATTTTGCTGTATATCTTACTCATTATTCACCACCTTTAAGCAAAGTAGCTGCTACAGCCTGCAAAGTACCGTTCTTTGATGCATACAATTCATCAATTTCCTTTTCCTTTGCCTTGTAATCGCTAGAAGCTTCTGCAATATAGTTCCAGTCGCCGAATTTCTGTCGCATCTGGTTGAAGAATGTACGAGCTTCATCCTTATCCTTAAGTTCAAAATCAGAACCAAGAACTGTCAAAACCTTGTTGAAAACATAGTTCTGTCGTTCAACGCTTACGGCAGCATCAACTTCATCAAAGGAGTTCTGCTGGAAGTAAACTGCATCAAGGAATTCTGACTTCATGTAAAGTACGAAGTCTTCTGTTGAAGTACCTTCTTCACCGACAACCTTCATCATCTGGTTTACTTCTACACCGCGCTTATAAATATCACGGGCAAAAGTTACTTTTGGTTCAACAATTACACCACGGTATTTTGACCATGAAGCAATCGGGTCGATTGAAGGGAATTTACGTGCATCAGAACGTTCACGGGTAAGTCCGTGGAAACCACCAACTACCTTAAGAGTAGCCTGAGTTACTGGTTCTTCAAAGTTACCGCCGGCAGGAGATACTGTTCCACCGATTGTTACAGATCCCTTTGAACCGTCGCGAAGGCGAACGTATCCTGCGCGTTCATAGAAGGCAGCGATATAAGATTCAAGATAAGCTGGGAATGCTTCTTCACCAGGGATTTCCTCAAGACGACCTGACATTTCGCGGAGAGCCTGAGCCCATCGTGATGTAGAGTCAGCAAGAAGAAGAACGTGAAGTCCCATCTGGCGGTAGTATTCAGCCAAAGTTACGGATGTATAAACAGAAGCTTCGCGGGAAGCTACAGGCATTGATGAAGTGTTACAAATGATGATTGTTCGTTCCATCAATGATTTACCAGTTCTAGGGTCCTTAAGTTCTGGGAATTCCTTGATTGTTTCTACAACTTCACCGGCACGTTCACCGCAGGCAGCGATGATTACGATATCTACGTCAGCATATTTTGAAGTTGTATGCTGGATAACTGTTTTTCCGGCACCGAAAGGTCCAGGGATACAGTATGTACCACCCTTTGCAACCGGGAAGAATGTATCAATAAGACGAGTCTTTGTAACCATTGTTTCAGTTGGTGCAAGGCGTTCTGCATAGCAGTCGATTGCGCGCTTAACAGGCCATTCAAAGCACATCTTAAGTTCGTGTTCGTTACCCTTTTCGTCTGTAATTACAGCCATTTTGTCCATAATTGTATATGAACCGGCTGGAGTAACTTCTTTTACAGTGTAAGTTCCCAAAAGATTGAAAGGAACTAAAATTTTATGAGTAAAAGGACCTTCCGGAACTGTACCGATTGAATCTCCTCTCTGGAGTTTATCACCGGCTTTTACAGTTGGAGTCCATTCCCATTTAGCAGATTTATCAAGGGCGTCAACATAAACACCTCTTTCAAGGAACCAGCCTGCTTTTTCAGCAACCAGCGGCAGAGGGTTCTGCAAACCATCATAAACCTGACCAAGAAGACCTGGTCCCAAAAGAGCACAAAGCATGTTTCCTGTAAATTCAACAGTATCTCCTGCTTTAATACCCTGTGTCATTTCAAAAATCTGAAGCTGGGCAACATCACCACGGATACGAATAACTTCACCGCGGAGCTTAGTGCCTTCAACCTGTACATAGGCAACTTCGTTCATGGAAATATTTCCGTCGAATTGAACAGAAACCATGTTTCCGTTAATGCCGACTACTTTTCCTTTTGTATCTGTCATGCCTTTTCTCCCAGTATATTGTCATAGATTTTGTGATAAGAAGAAGTTCCCTTTTCCTTGTCGAATTTCTTAATGCGTTCAAGAAGTAAAAGTCTTATTCCATAAGCAAGCACAGCATCAGTTGAAAAATATTCAAGAGGCTGAATATTGCTAAGATAACTCAATCTGAATTCATAAAGAAACTGTTCGGCAGAAAGAGGACTGTCCATTCCAACAGCCGTGCGGGCTGCCTGCACAATATCTGCAGTAATAGAAACCGGAATCGAGCCTGCATCTTTCTTGAGTTTCTGTGCACGAACCTGAACTAACGCATAACGCAAAGCACGTTCAAAATCGTACCATTTGTCAAGGAAAGCTGAACCAGTTGGCTCCGGAATCTTAGGTGCTTCAAGAGAAAGCATATCAAGAGCCTTACGAGCCTTTTCATCAAAGAAACGAGTACATAAATCTCTGTAATACTTTTCAGTAATTGGAAGCACAGATCGTTCGCCTGCGGAAGTAATATCCGGAAGCTGCGAAACCAAATAATATTGCTCTTTCACTAATCATTTCCTTTTGCAGCTTCTTTCATCAAAGCGGCAACACGTGGATTCAAATAAGCAGCGAACAATTCTGCAACTGCTTCTGCCGAATAATCGTAGAAAGCAGCTCCGTTATTAACGCCGATACGGAATCCTGCTGTAAGAGATTTGTCTGACTTAAGTTCAAGTCCCTTTGCAATTTCTGCTTTAAGGGCAGCCTTAAGTTCGCCTTCAAGTGCTTTCAAATCTTTTTCGCTTAAAAGAACAGAAAGTTCAGAAGCTTCTGAGTTTTTAGCCCATGCTTTTACAGTTTCAGGAATAAGGTTTGAAAGAAGGTCTTTTGAATAAGCCTTTGCACTTTCTGCCTGAATAAAAGCATCGAGTTCTTTTGTCAAAGAATCTCTAAAGCTGATAAGCATGTTTCTTGAAGCCTGCTTTACAGCGTCATTACTAGCCTTTTCAAGGCGTTCTATTTCTGCTTTGGCATTCTTAACTAATTCTTCAGCCTGTTTTTCTGCAGCAGCAATTTTAGAATCAGCTTCTTTCTGAGCCTTTTCAATAATGTCTGCGGCCGATTTTTCAGCAGCTGTTACGCCGTCCTTTTTAATCTTATCAATTAACTCTTGTAATTGGATGTCCATTTCAACCCCACTAATCTAGTCAAAGTTTATATCTAAATAATAATCCTAAAAGGAGGAAAACACAACAAAAAACAGAGAAATAAAAAATAAATGAGAAATGAATTTAGATACGATTTTCCAAAGTTAATGCAAATTGAACTTCAGTAGTTGAGCAGGAAAGTTCTGCAGCAATATCTTCAATAGAATTTCCGATATCATAGAGATGAATAATTTTTGTTTTTAAATCATCATGGCGGTTAATTTTTAGTGGAGTTTCAGATTTATATACTTTTGGAGAAACTACGGGAATTTCCGCATACGAAGCACCATTATCAGTAACCGTCACCTTTGCAACAGTTTCGATTGGGCGAGCATCATCATCAAAAAGAGTCTTTTGCCCCTGTTTGATTTCCGGTTCTTTTTCAGCCTTTGGAGTAAGTGCGAAAGAATCGTCCGGTTTTATCCGAGTAGTATTCTTTCTTGTATAAGCCTTTTCTGCAGCTTTCTGTTCATATACACGGTTATTAAAATCAGAAAGAGCAATCTCCTGCTTTTCCATATCAGAAAGAATTTTTATTTTCTTTTCGGCCTCGGAAACAAGCTCCTTAAGCCGTTGAGCAGATGCATCTGTCAAATTAATATTTCTTTCGACATTTCTGTTCATGTCGGAAATTATTTTGTTCAGTTCGCTCTTTGCATTTTCAATAACATCGTCTGTCGTAAAAAGCTTTTTAAATTTCTGCAGAAAAAGAATCCACATAGCGACATTAAAAATACATATAAAAACAATAAGAATTGCCACACTTACCTCGTAATATCGATATGCTGACCTAGAAAATCTTCCTTGAGACGATATTTGTCGGATTCGTCTTTCTCTTCTGACTGCTCTTCCGTATGCTGATTATTTTTCTTTTTCTGAAAACCAGAACTATTTTTTCCGTTTTGATTAACTGTGGATGCCTTGGAATCCTCGCCTGTCTGCTGAACCTTCTGAGCCTGCTCTGTATTAATTTTCACAACATCATTCTGCTGCATTGACTTTGCAAGCTGAACTCCCTGTTCCAAATGAGCAGCCTGTTTTGCCACATTCGAAAGTTGAGAATACATTGTCTGAAGGTCTATCGGCTGCACTCCCATTAGTTATATCCTTCTGGTCCCTTAGTTACATCCAGAGAAGGAGGCTCATACTTTCCACGCTTTGCAAATGCATTTTCATAATAGAATACGCAGCTGCTTACATCAGTTATTACTTCGTCCAAAACATCGCGGATATAAATCTTTGTTCCGGCGTATGTTGTTCCTTCAACTTTTACTTTTCCAACAGCTTTAAGTTCACGCAGGTGAGCCTGCAAAGCTTCAATTTCTTTATTCATTTCTGAATTTTCAGAAAGTATCTCATTTTTACGTTCAAGGAATTTACGAAGGTTTTCTTCCTTGTCTTTTGGAAGCGATTTACGAATCTTTTTCTGGTTTTCAAGAGTCTGAATATCCAATTCAAGATTTTCAAGTTCTTTTACCAAATCACCCTGAGATTTTTGCAAGTCGTCAAGCTTTTTCTTTGCACGAGGGTCAATACCAACAGAAAGAGTTGTTGTTGTACCACCACCCGGAGAACCAAGAGTTCGTGCACAAATTTCCTCTGTTGCAAATAAAGTACCACCGGTAATCTGGGCTTTTTTACCATAAGCAACAATATTTTTCATTGCCGTAATATCGCAGTTCATGAGAGAATCTGTGGCAATAACGTTTTCTTCAACCTCAATCTTTGTTTCCTGAACGAATTTACACCAGAGCGACTTACCAGCTTTGATACAGCCTTCATTTTTTCCAAATACACCCTGATGAATAATTACATCGCCGGTTTCAGATTCAATCTGACATTTACCGACAGAACCTCCGATATCAATTGTTCCGGAAGCTTTAACATCGAAGCCATCTTCAACATTTCCTTTAACGATAACAGAACCGACAAACTTAACGTTTCCAGATTTAATATTAACAGCATCGAGCATAAGAAGAGGCTCAACAGTAATTTTATCGTTTACAAAAAGAACCTGTCCGTCAACCGAGGCAATAATACTTACGCCGTCCTTATCAAACTCAACATTCTGCCCAAGTGTAACATTGATTTCTTTTCCGTTCTTTGCCTCAAGATAATGTCCAAAGAGTGTTTTTCCACCCTTTCCACGGGTTGCAGGAATCTTTGTCGCAAGAACCTGACCGGCAACAACGTTCTGAATCTTATTGAGTTCCTTAAAGTCTACATTACCCTTTTCAGATTCCCGGGCCTTAAGCTTATTCTGGTCAGTCTCAAAATTGTACTGAATATAAGAATCTTTTCCATCTTCAGGAAGAATAGCCGAAGCTACCTCAAATGGAGTTGAGTAAACCGGATTATCTATAAATTCCTTAATTTTATCAGAATCAATACCGCAGCGAATTCCCTGTGCTTCAAGAGCAGTATAAATCTGTTCATAAGTAAGGTCTGAACCACTCATGGCAGGAGCATCAACTAAGATACTACCGTGCATTTCATCGCGGGTTATTTCAACGGCAACAATAGAATCGGCGGAAACAATATGCTTGTAAGAACCAACCTTCTCGTACTCATTGTTTGTGCCGTTTAATACATATTTTGCAATCAGTTTTTCGTCAAAATCAATTGTATCCGGGCGCTGAACCGCATCAAGAACTTCTTTTTCGTTTACAGGCTGACCGTCGCCAACAGGAAGGATAACTTTTAACTTGATTGAATCTCCAAAATGACGAACATAGAAAAGTCCATCGCGATTAACAACAGTTTCTCCTGCCTCTGCCCCATCTTCTGCAAAAAGAGCATCACCCGCAGCCTTTCGTTTTGTAGCAACATATTCCGGATTCTGATAAATCCTTAATTTCCACGGCTTTTTTCCAAAACCCAAAAATCCCTGACTTCCTCGCTCCAAAACTTCAAATTCAAGCCCCTGCACCTTAGTTTCAAGCTGAACAGATGCATCGGCAAGAGCTTCGTCAACAGAATCAGCATGAACCTCAACAGAATTGAGCTTGCTGTCAACATCGAGAAGTTTTTGCATTGACTCACGGATTTTATCTAAAGAATACATTTTTTCCTACATTATTCCTTTTCGCAGGTTAGTCAATTTAGCACGCAGACGAAGATTTGCCTTTGTATGAAGCTGAGAAATTCTAGATTCGCTTACTTCCAGAAGCTCGCCAATTTCTTTAAAAGTCAAATCTTCATGATAGTAAAGAACAATTACCATTTTTTCCTTTTCAGGAAGTTCCGTAATTGCCTGTATAATTACTTTACGGATTTCTTCGCGTTCTGCGATAACATCAGGATTCAAACTGTTTGGAGCTTCAATACTATCTCCAATAGACATACTGTCATTTTCGTCACCTGAATACCAGACTTCATTGAGAGAAAGAATACTTGTTCCAGAAACCTTCATTATTGTGCGGTGATATTCATCCTCGCTCATTTTTAAGGATTCTGCGATTTCCGAATCACTGGCAGTGCGACCAAGCTTTGCTTCAAGATTTACAATTGCATCTTCAATTTCTCGTGACTTCTGGCGAACAGAACGAGGAACCCAGTCGATTTCGCGAAGTTCATCAAAAATTGCGCCACGAATTCGTGTTACCGCATAAGTTTTAAATTTTACGCCCTTAGCAGGATCATATTTATTGATTGCATCCAAAAGCCCAAACTGCCCGAAGCCAACCAAATCGTCAAATTCAACACTGTTAGGCATTCCGACCGCAACCTTTCCTGCAACATATTTTACTAAAGGCATATACTGGCGGATAAATTTATCTCGTAATTTAGCGGACTTTGTTTTTCGGTATTCTTCCCAAAGTAAGTCCTCTTCTTTTTCATCATTAACAGACTTTGAATCTTCTATCTGATTTTCAACCTGTCCGTCAACTGATTCTGCTAAAACACTTTCCATAAATATACCTTACCTTATTTTTACTCTTTTGCTAACAGCGTACTTATTGCTTTTGCCATTAATTCAGCATCTTTGCCATCAGTGACATCTTCTGCTGAAATACTACCTGCAGAGGATGAAGAACTTTCCGAATAACCTTCTTCGGCAGGAACATCACTTTGAGAACTCATAGAGCCCTGCGTAGAAGTATATCCTGACAAATCTTCAAGATCCGGCAAACTATCGAGTTCGCCATCATCTGCATCTTCACCAGCAGCTTGCGAAGCAGCCGATGCTTTTTCTTCTTTTATTATATCATTTTGCGACTTTGCTTCTACACTAGAAACATTCATAGGTGTCTCGCCAAGCGAAACAGGAACAAAGCCATTATTCACATTATTTGAAGGTATTCCAGAAGCACTTCCTGAAACATTTGCCGCTTTTACAGCATTTTCCACAGATTGAGCAGCAGAAGGTTCACTCACCGAACTCATCTGTGAAACTGTATCCGAACCGGAATCCGCTTTTTTTACATCTGCTACATCACCAGGTGCAAGCATTTGTCTTGTCGGACCAACCACAAACTGCGATGGATTTTCATCCGCCGGAAGCTCTTCATCCTGAACAACAATATCAACCGAATGAGCACTGGAAGGCGCTGACGGAGCATACTGAGTTCCCTGGGATAAATCACCGGAAGAATCCGAATCGGTAACAAGAAATTTATTTGCGATAAAATTAATCAGAAATGCAAGAACTGCAAAAACAAGTGAAAAAATCAGTGCATTACAAAGTATTCTTCCAAAGGAATTTCCAACACCCGCAAAACCTGAAAATAGGGACAGTAAAAAGCCGAATACAGCAAAACCAATGATGAATTTTAAGCCTTTCATTTTACCTCCCACATTTTATCAAAATTATTATATATCAAAAAGTCAGAAAATGACAGTTAATTATTAGTTCTTGGATTTTTTTCCAATAAATTTCTTAAGAAAATTGGAAACTCCTTCATTTCCTGTCATATCAGTCTTTTCAATTCGCCCTACGATGTGCTTCAAACATACCGACGGCTTACAGGTTGGATTTACTACAATAAACGGTTTCTGTCGAATTACTGAAGCCTGAACAAGCGGATCATCATAAACAAAACCAATGTAGTCAACCTTATAACCGAGGAACTGCCCTACGATTGTAATAATTCTTTCGGAAATGCGCTTTCCTTCATCCGCAGAATGAACTCGGTTCACGAGAAGCTTAAGATTTACCTGATGATCTACAATTTCTGTTGTAATAATTTTGATTATTCCGTAAGCGTCTGTGATTGCAGTTGGTTCCGGAGTTGTAACAACATAAACTTCATCTGCTGCAGCAACAAACTGAAGAACGTTATTTGCAATTCCGGCGCCGGTATCGATAATGATAATATCTGCATTTTCAAGTGTACTGAACTGTTTTGCAAAATATTCAAGTTCTTCAACAGAAAGATTTGCGATTTTAGAAAAACCGTTTGCGCCGGCAATAAATTTTATTCCGAATTCAGTATCCAGAATAATTTCTTTCATGGTCTTTTTCTTATTAATAACATGCATCAGGTTATACTGAGGAACAACATTTAAAAGGACATTTACGTTTGCCATTCCCAAGTCACCGTCAATCAAGATTACTTTTTTACCCAGCTGAGCATAAGCAATCGCCATGTTAACGGAAATATTTGTCTTTCCTACACCACCTTTTCCACTGGTAATTGCAATGATTCTTGTTTTATGTCCATCTGCTACACCACCCTGAATGAGTTCTCGCAAATCTTCAGCCTGTTCTTCCATTAGTTTTCTCCAAATTTATCTTCAATATGAATTCTATCCACTTCAAAATTTTCAAGACGAATCAAAAATTCAATCGGATTTGCTTTTTCAATGCAGCGACCGACTTTTTGACCGTTAGTAATATATGAAATGCTTTTATTTTTTTCTGCAAGTGCACTAATTACATTACCAAAATGTCTTGATTCATCACATTTTGTAATTATAACAGATTTATAGCCAAAAGGCTCATAATTTTGCATGATATTAATCAAATCACTTGTCTTAGTAGACGCCATTACAGCAAGATAAACCTCTGGGTTCATTCCAGGAACATCCAGAGTTGCTTTTAAAGCACCAATATGAGATGAATCATTCGGGCTGTATCCGCTTGTATCTATAAAAATCATATCAACGGAATAACGAACGTCTTCGTAAATCTTTTTCACATCTTCCACAGACTCTGCCTTCTGAACCGAAAGATTAAACATATCGGCATAACGGGAAAGCTGCTCCATTGCCCCAACCCTCATAGAGTCTGTTGTAATAAAGCAAAGCTGCAGTTTTTTGGAATTATTTTTTGCTGCAATTACATTTTGAGCAGCAAGTTTTACAAGAGTCGTTGTTTTTCCAACTCCAGTCGGACCTACAATTATTACTGTGCGAGGCTTACGGATTGTAACCTCATGCTCAACTTTTATATCTTCGCCAATCCAATCAACAACGGCACGCTGAACCCTTGAAAAATCGTCAAGTTTTTCCAGTGAGAATGTTGCCTTTAAACGATTTCGAATCTGCTTGATATAAGAATGTGTAAACTCGTTTTCAGAAAGCAAATCTTCGATTTTTTCAATTGAAGAATGACCTTCATCAGAAGAAGCATTTACAGAAGCAACAGGTTTTTCATCAATTTTTCGATTTAATTCCTGAAGCTGCTTTGCAAATTCGTTGAGCTGAGTTGAAATTGAAGCAGGTTGAACAGAATTAGCCGCAAGCTTCTGTAATAAATCATTCTGATTACGCATAAAGGCAGCCTGGTCATTTTCTGCACCAACAGAAGATAGAGAAGATCCATAAGAAGGCATTTTTGAAAAATTTTCAGGAAAATCCTTTACTCTGAAGCTTATTTCAAGTTTTTCCTTCTGTCCAAGTCCGAAAAAACCGCCGGTAAGAATCTCTCGTTTATTTACAATTTCATATCGATTCTGATAAGTATCAAAGAGAACTTTACGGGCTTCTTCCATATTCTTAAACAGAAGTGTTTTTATCGGATAGTTATCTTTCATAGCCTTCATTTATTAATTTTCCCCTTCATCTTCAATTTCACCAAGAACTTCCAGAGCGATTGAATTTCCTGCTGCCAGGATTTCTTTATCCGAAATAACAACCAGTCCCGGCATTTCCCTTTCTATCGCATAATGAACTAAAAGGCGTACAACACTAGAACACATAATAACAGGAAGATAGCCCATCGTTCTTACACTCTGAATCGTATCACTGACAGCCTTTATCCATTTTCTTCCGTCCACAGGGTCAAAAGCAACAAAAGGTTTTGAACCATCCTGTGGATACTGCGCTTTATCCAAAATCTTCTGCTGCCAGCTTTGGGCAAGATTTACAACCCTCAGTCTTGAATCATTGTCCACATACTGCATACAAATCTGAGTTCCTAAAGCTTCCCTTACTTTCTCAGTAAGTTCCCAGGTATTTCCGATTATAGAACCGTAGCGGGATACAGTTTCCAAAATCGGAACCATATTTCGAATTGAAACTTTTTCGACCAAAAGCCCCTGAAGAATTTCCTGAAGCTCGCCGTAAGAGAATTTTCGTTTTGCTCCATTAAGAACTTCGTCAACAACGATAGGATTATTCTTTTCGGTATCCTTAACAAGAAGAGAAACTTCTTCACGCCCAAGAATTTCAGCGGCATGATTTTTAATTATTTCTGTAATGTGAGTTGCAACAATTGTCGGCGGATCTACAACAGCATAACCTGCCTGTTCAGCGTCAGCCCGTTCTGTTTCCGGAACCCAGATTGCCGGCATTCCAAATGCAGGATCCCGAGTAGCCTCACCCTTCAATTCTTCTGTAACAGCACCAGTATTCATGCACATATAGTATCCCAAACGAATTTTACATCGTCCGGCTTCAATTCCGCGGATTTTAAAACTGTATTCGTTTGGATCAAGATTCATATTATCGATAATGCGAATCTTAGGAACAGGAAGTCCAAGATCTAAAGCAATTTCCCTTCGAATTCTTGAAATGCGTTCAAGCAGCTCAGCACCTTTATCCTTATCAACAAGAGGAATAAGGGCATAACCAAGTTCAAGAGAAAGAGGATCCAGCATTACAATTCTTTCTGCATCATTTGCTGCTGCCTGCTGAGTTGAAGCCTGCTGAGAGGCTGCCTGTTTCTGTGCAATCTCTGTCTTCTGTTTTGTG
>CAMHIV010000021.1 GCA_946185185.1 uncultured Treponema sp.
TTTAGGTATTGGGACAATAACTTTTATTGTTGTTTATATATCATTTTTTTCTAATATAAATAAAAGTCTGAAAGATGTTTCTGAAATAAATATAAATTTATTTCAGACAACTTTATGGACAACTGAATTAGTTTCTATTTTTATTTGCACGAACATATCGTCCGTCAAAGTCTTTTCCAAGGATAATTGTAAAATCTACGTCAGCCGCCGTATTATTTTCAAAATCACCAAGGTCAACCTCTTCTTCCTGAATATTCGTACAATGTATAAATTCACCAACCATAGCAGCAATTTCTTTGTTACCGATATGATCTATAATAACAGTATTTTCATAATCGTTTGAATCTGCATTAACAGCACTCAAAACATCATAACTGGCATTCTGGAACAAAATCGAAGTATTATGCGCAAGCCCCTGAACAGGAGTTCCATTTTTAATTTCAAGCACATAAACCCGGCTTGCAAATGCCCCGTTATTTGAAACAAGCATATTTGTACTCTGCTTAACGGCTTCCTTGATAAATTCGCCGTTATTAAGCGGGAACAAAAGCTTTTTCGAATCTACTATTCTGAATGCACCTGTTACAGTCTGTCGACCAACAGTTTCTGCATCCATTTCCGAAATCATACTCAAAAGTCTGAAAGAATCTTTTTTATCCAGATTCATATCCAAAAGCTTGAAAATTCTTTCAAAAACCTTCTTATTTCCAATCGCAAAACTTCTGCGGTCATGTAAAGCCGTAAAGAATGCAGTAATCACATTCTGAAAACGCTCCTGAAGTTCAGCTGCAGATTCGTCTTCAATATGATAAGAAAGATATGTATTTATCTTGTCCCCGTCAAGATTTACTGCTCCACTAGGCAAAAGCCAGCGTTCTCCATCTTCAGAAACAGTATCAATCGGCGAAGGAATAAAAACTCTAAGCCCATTCAAAATATCTGCAACCTGAACAAAGTTATCCAGCGTCATTACCATATAGAATGGAATTCCACATCCAAGGAGCTTTTCAACTTCCGACTTATAAGCCGCAATTCCTTTTTCTTTATAAACGGCATCGATTCTATCAACTCGGCCAAGAGAATGATAAATTGCCCCTGTATTCCCCGGAATATTCACCGAAGTAGCTTTTTTTGAAACCGGATAAAAAATCAGGACATTTGTAAAAATTACATTATCATCATTATCCTTCATAACAGAAAGCACTCGAAGAACCTGGTCATCAGCAAGCTTCTGTCCAATGGTATCAACCTGGAGAGATTTGGCCATAAAAATTGAAACCCCGATAATAATCAGAAGAATCAAAATAAGGAACATAGCACCTTTCTGCTCATCCCTGATTTCATGAATTTTCATTCTCACCTCCAGTTATGCTCTTAAGCCAGTCCAAAAGTTCAAGACTCTGCGGAGCAACAGCTTTTCCTTTTTTTTCAAGATATGCAATATTATCCTCAAGAACAAACAAAGCAAGTTCGTTCAAGGAAAGTTTCTTTATCTTTTTAAGATAGGCTTCATCAACCTGCGGACGTCCCGGCTCAATTTTATCAGCAATAAAAACGATTTTAGAAAGATCGCTCATCCCGATTTTGCCAAAAGTATGATTCTGAACAGATTCAATTACATCCGGCTCCGAAAGATTAAAATCTTCCTGCAGTTTTACAGCCGCTGCCCTACCATGAAGCAGAGCCGGCTTTTTTGCTTCCAGTTCAGTAAAAGGTAAACCGTCCCGGGCAGACATTGAAATCAAAAGATCGTCCGGCATCGCTTTGCAAATATCATGACTTATTCCTGCAAGATAGCCGATTTTTCCATCAAGTCCAAATTTCTCGCAAAGCTTCATAGCCGTTTCGGCAACCCGAACAGAATGCTGGAATCGGGAATCAGAAACCGCGCCTTTTGCATATTTTCGAATTTCTTCAATCAGCGAATCAATATCCTTTATCATTTTTTGATACCGTACAAATTATTTTCACAAATATAATTAAAAACAGACTCAGGAACAAGATATCTAAAACTTTTTCCATTAGCAATTCTGCTTCTGATTTCCGTTGAAGAAACCGGAAAAATCGGATTTTGGAGCATCGTATATTTATAAGGAAAGTTTTCCAAAAGCGATTCATCCTTATAATCTTCAAGATACGCATCCGACGGAGTATTTGAAAAGCCGCTCACATCGACCCCGTTATTATCAGGATGACGACGTGCAATAATCAAATCTGCAAGAGAAGCAACACCTGCAGAATTATTCCATTTGTCAAACTGAGCTGCGACTTCTTCGCCCATAATAAATGCCGGGCGTTCATCCAGCTTATATGAATCAATCACATAACGAAGAGTATCGATTGTATAAGAAACTCCGCCACGTTCAATTTCACATGGTTCGGCTTCAAAATATCGTTTTCCATCGATAGCGGCTGAATCACAGAAAGCCCTGACCATATTCAAACGCTGCTCAGGACTTACCGGAGAATTCAAAACTTTGTGAGGCGGAATATAAGTTGGAACAAAAAGAACCTTATCAAAACCAAGCTCTCGCACTACTGTATCTGCAAGCATACAGTGCCCGATATGGAGAGGATTAAATGTTCCGCCAAGCAAAGCTATTTTCATTTTTCACTTCCAGGATACTGAATTTCTTCTGTATCATCAAAATAATCATTATTCATAAAACTTGGTGAAGAAACTGATGAAGCAATTGAAGAAGCCGACGGTTTCTGATTATCTTCAAGGCGATTAACCAACTCGATTATAGCGCGTTTTGCATTCGTCATACCAAGGTTATTCTGAACAGAAACCGGAATGACAGCAGTTTCAGGCTCTTCTTTGTGAATCTGCTCAATTACTTCCGAAGCATTCTGCTCTGCCCCTTCTACATCAATTTTATTTGCAAGAACAATTCGTGGCTTTTTCATCAAAGTTTCTGAATAAGTCTGCAATTCATTGCACAGTGTTTTATATGCAGTAAGATAATTTTCATCAGAACAGTCAATCATAAACAGAAGACACTCAGTTCTTGAAATATGCTTCAAAAAGTCAAAGCCAAGCCCCACACCTTCACTTGCGCCTTCGATAATTCCCGGAATATCAGCAATGATAATATCCTGATCATCATCAACTCTAAGAACCCCAAGATTAGGAATCTTAGTAGTAAAAGGATAAGGAGCGATTTTTGGGCGGGCGTTTGTAAATGCTGTAAGCAAAGAAGATTTTCCGGCATTTGGAAAACCAACGAGTCCTACATCGGCCATAATACTGAGTTCAAGCTTTAAAAGTCTAGTTTCACCAGGTTTTCCGGCATGAGCATAACGAGGTGCCTGATTAGTTGAAGATTTAAAATGAACATTTCCCCATCCACCTTTTCCGCCTTCAAGCAAAACAAACTGCTCTTTTTCAGATTCTGTAGAAAAATCGTGAATAAGTTCGCCGGTTTCTGCGTCGCGGATAGTTGTTCCCGGTGGTACAGGAATTGTAATATCTTCGCCATCCTTACCAAACTTATTCCAACCCATTCCATCGCCGCCATTTTTTGCTTTAAAAATTCTGTGATGACGTAGTTTGGAAAGAGTTCGCATATTGCGTTTTACACAAAAAATTACATCGCCGCCTTTTCCACCGTCTCCGCCGTTAGGACCACCATGAGGAATATATTTTTCCCGGCGAAAAGCAATACAACCATTTCCGCCTTTTCCTGAATGAACTTCGATTATAGCCTCATCTGCAAACTGAAACATTTTAGCTCCTGTGAAAAATTGCAATGCAATTTCTTGATTTACGTATTTACAAAAAAATACCCGGTACAGAACAAATCCGAACCGGGTAGTACAAATTCAGAACTTAAATTAAGCCTGAACTGGTGTTACAGAGATGAACTTTCTGTTCATTCTTTCATGATAAACAACTGTGCCATCTACTGTAGCAAACAAGCTGTCATCACCAGCTCTCTGAACATTATCGCCAGGGAAGAATTTTGTTCCACGCTGTTTAACGATAATTGATCCAGCTGTTACATATTCTCCACCGTATTTTTTTACTCCCAGGTTTTTTGGGTTAGAATCACGACCGTTTTTTGCGCCGCTACCGCCTCTAGTTCTTCCCATAGTAATCTCCTATAAAATCCACATTAGATTTCAATTTCTTACTGTTTTTAATTCCAGATACTCCGGAAACTCTCTGGCAACAGACCCTAATCCCGTTTCCAAAAAATCACCGGCAAAGACCAGCTTATCCAAGGTACTATTATCAGGCTGATCTGTACCCAGTTCAAAACTCAGATTTCCACGTTGTGAACAATCTGAATCAATCGTTACGCCCGGTAATTCGGAAATCACCTGCAATGCAGTACGAAGCAATACCGTAACCGCACTACACACTATGTCAAATCCAGCACCAGCATAACCAGCGTGCCCCTCAGCTTTGCAGCCTAAAAGCACACCCTGTTCACTGCGCCTCAAAAGCACAGTCGTCATTTAAGCATTAATTGATTCAACGCGAACGTTTGTATAATGCTGTCTGTGACCGTAGAGTTTGTGGTAGTCTTTCTTTGATTTGTATTTCCATACAAGTACTTTCTTATCACGGAAAGATTCTTCAACTACAACAGTAACTTTTGCACCTTTTACATATGGTGTTCCAACAGTAACCTTATCACCATCGCTTACGAGCAAAACTGAATCGATTTCGATTTTTGCTCCTTTTTCAGCGTCGATAGAATCAACTGTCAGGACTGCGTCCTTTTCTGCCTTGTACTGTTTGCCCTTATATTCAACAAGTGCGTACATGTTTACACCTCTAAAAAATAATCTTATATGAAAAGCCGCAGTATTTAACGGGTTATACCACAACCTTTTTACCATACGTGTTTGACCATGATACCGAAAATCAAGCCGACAGTCAATAAGTCATGGTTTTGCAGAAACTAAAATTTATAGGTTCCTGTTGTAATAGTTCCGCCGTTGCTGTAAATATCAAAGTTTACAGATTTTTCAACCTTCGAAATTTCAGCGTAGAATTCTTTTAAATTCTTTACAGATTTTCCATTTACAGCAGTAATTACATCTCCAACCTGAAGACGAAGTGACGCTGCAGGAGATTTTGCCATTACACCTGAAATTACAACACCCTTTACAGAATTTTCCAGTTCATACTTCTTCTTAATTTCTTCATTTATTGGAGCAACTGTAAAGCCAGGCCAGAGTTTTGCATTGTCCGAAGAAACTTTTTCAGAACGTTCTTCAATTTTTACAGTTAAATCAACAGGAACTTCGTTTCGAATAACATTGAATACAACCTGTTTTCCGGCTTCAAGCTTTCCAACTTCACGCTGAACCTGTTCAACATCCTTAACTTTGTGACCGTCTACAGAAGTAATATAATCACCAGGTCTCATTCCACCCTTCTGGGCCGGAGAATTAACGAATACCTGAGCTACCAATGCACCATCTTTATCCTGAAGGCCTAAAGCTTCTTTATATTCTTTTAAAGCAGGCATGAGAGAAACACCAAGCCAACCGTATACAACTTTTCCACTTGTGATAAAGGAATCAATTGCACTCTTTATATTATTGATTGGAATCGAAAATCCCAAACCCTGAGAACCACCAGACTGACTTGCAATCCAGGTATTGATTCCAATTACTTCGCCGTAAATATTTACAAGTGGACCGCCGGAATTTCCCTGGTTAATTGCTGCATCTGTCTGGATAAAATCGTTTATATTTCCAATTCCACTACCACTTCGGCCTTTTGCACTGATAATTCCCTGTGTAACAGACTGGCTGTATCCCAAAGGAGCACCCATTGCAAAACATATATCTCCCTGTCGAACGAGGTCAGAATCTCCTAAAGCTGCAACAGGAATTGATTTATCATCAGATTCAAATGAAACAAGGGCTATATCCATTCGTGCATCTGCGCCAATGAGTTTACCATCGAATTCACGTTCATCGTTTAATTTGATTGTAATCTTTGTAGCTTCGCCGGCAACATGATTATTTGTAAGAACGTAAAGAGTTTTTCCGGTTCGTCGAACAATTACGCCCGAACCAAGTCCCTTCTGTTCATATTCGCGGGTATTTCCCTTTTTCTTGCCGTTTTTTTCGGAATCAGAATCTTCTTCATCTTCATAACCCGGCATACCAAAGAAAAATTTTCTAAAATCTTCAAATGGATCCATTGTCTGCACAGTTTTTGTTTCAGTAACATCAACTTCAACAACAGAAGGAAGGAGCCCATTACTTATTGCGCGGAAAGAATCCTGCAAAGCTTCAATTATTTTAAGGGAATCGGCTGGAACAATCTGCGATTTTGATTCTGCATAGGCTGTACTTGCAGAGCCCTTTACCTGTGTCCTGCTGCAGGAAAAAGAAAGTGCTCCAAAAGTCAGCAACGCTGCGCCAGTTATTCCGATTATACGTTTTGTCCAAATTTTCATTATTAAGCCTCCAAAACATCCTTAATCACTACTTTAAAAATAATCATAAAAAAGGAAATTGGTTACAAAAAACTATTTATTGTAGTTCAAATCAGTAAGAATTTCTGTATGATCTTCAAATACTGCAACAGTATGTTCCTCGTGAGCAGAAAATTTTCCGTCTTCTGTGAGTACTGTCCAGCCATCTTCTGCCGTATAAACATCCGGAACACCAAGATTAATCATCGGTTCAATTGCAAGTACCATTCCCGGCTGAATACGAGGATTCGGGCCTCTGCTAGGACAGTTAGGAATGCTAGGATCCTCATGAACATCGAGACCTACCCCATGTCCGCAATAATCATAAACAACGCCGTACCCGTGTTTTGTTGCAATATCATAAACTGCCCGGGAAATATCGCTGATTCTGTTACCAACTTTGCACGCTTCAATTCCTGCGGCAAGGCATTCCAATGCAACTTCATCAAGTTTACGCACTTCCGGCTTTACATTTCCAACAAGAACGGAATGACATGAATCGCTGATATATCCGTCCAAATCAATTCCCACATCGAGGGAAACTATATCACCATCTTTGATAACCCGCTTTTTAGAAGGAATTCCATGAATAACTTCATTATTAATACTTATGCACGCAGCGCCTTTAAAATTTTCCCGGTACCAGGCAGGTTTTCCGCCGTGCTTTGTTATAAAATCAACAAAAAGATTATCAACTTCCTTTGTTGTCATTCCTGCCTTTACAAGCGGAAGTATGTGATTAAAACAATCTGCCAAAAGATGACAGGATTTTCTGATTCCATCAATTTCTTCGCTATTCTTCAAACGAATCATATATATATCCTCTTTCTACATTATTTTTCTTTTTTGAAAGACAAACTTTATCTGCTTCTTCCAGACAAATGGCCGAAGTCTGCAGATCGCCCATTTTTTTGTATATTTCCGCCATAACTCTAAGAAAAAAAGCATCTTCCTTTGCAGAAAACTCTAAATCAAGGGCGCGCTCAAAAACATCGAGAGCAAGTTCATCATTTATTGTTCCATAAATATTTCTGTGCAAAATACTCAGTGTGAACTCAATCACTTCCGGGAAAAATATCCTGAAATAATTGTAACTATATTCCATTTTTATTATCTGTTCCAGCAAAAGGATTGCATCGTAATATTCGTTTCTTAAAGTAAGCTCTTCAGCAAGAATATATCCGTAATCCATAAAGTCTTCACGGCTGAACCAGTATTTTAAATTAAAATTAGCATGAGTCATATTCATACGCTTAAATTCAGCAACCGCCTCATCTTCGCGTTCATGCATTAGATTGAAAAATATCAATTTTGCACGGCTTTCTTCATCTGTTCGCGCAGAAAGCCATTTGTAATAATCGAAGGAACTTACGCTGTTTTTTGTGTACGCACCGCGTGTTTCAAAAGATTCATTAAAAATAGAACGCTGTCGCTGATCCGAAAGAATTTCATACGCCTGAACCAGCTCCTGAAATTCTGCAGAAGAATCAGAACGGTTCACATCAGGATGCAAAAGCTTTGCTTTCTGGCGGTACGCCCGTTTTATCTCGGCTGCAGTAGCATCTTTTCGTACTCCAAGAATTTTATAACAGTTAATCACAATAAGACTCTTTTAAGAAATTTTGAACAAAGCTTCAATTTCCGGTTTGTGAATTACAAGAACCGGACAGTGAGCAAAATTCATAATTTCTTCTCTTGCCGTAGCAACTATATTTTTGCGACTCTCCGAAAACGGTGTAATATTTGATTTATTTTCCTTGCCACCAATAAGCAGCATATCAGCCTTAAAATCATCAGCAGCTTTGATTACAGATGTACATACAGAACCTTCCAGCAGTTCAGTCTGAATCTTTACACCCTTTGAAGAGGCAAGTTTTTCAACATAATCAAGATAAGTTCTTCCATCCTTTCTAAGCGCCTCTACATAAGAATCACGCTCTTCAGGAACAAAGAATTTTGATGCCATAAGAAATTTTATGGTGGCCTTATCAACTACAAATATGATTTTCAGCGTGCACCCATACTGCTTAGCAAGCATTATTCCATACATTGCCGCATGAATGGAAGACTGCGAACCATTTATGGAAACAATAATATTTTTCAATAAGGCCTTATTCATCATTACCAAGCCTCTTGTTTTCGTTCGTTTTTCTTTTTCAATGCTTTTAGCACAAATACATTTTCCCTTTCTTTTTCTTCAAGGGCATTTTCTATATAAATCTTAGTTTCAAGAGTCTGCGGTATTACCATCTTATCCAAAGCATTTACACGGCGCTGGGTTTTCCGCACCTCTTCTGCCAGACGCCAGACAATCGTTCTTATTGAAGCCATTTGAGTCAAAAGAGAAAGAAGATTAAAAAACTTTTCTATAACATCATCTGTATTTGCATAAGTTCCAAGCATCGAACAGGAAAGTTTTCGTTCCGGCAAAATAACATCCAGAGACGGAAAAGTCATTCCCCCAACGGAAACCTGTTTTTCATGCATTTCAAAATCGTAATGAATACCGGCGGCAATCCGCTTTACCTGATCGGAACCGTTTGCCATAAGCATACGCCGGAACGCAGGATAAGCAGTTTTTACAGCTTCATTTATCTGTGTTTCAAGCAGCTTTACTCTATCAACCATGCGCATAAGTTCCTGCACAAGAATTTCTCGTTTCTGCTCAAGAAGCTCATAACCATTCTGACTGATTGCAAGCTGCTCTTTCATGGCAAGGAGATTTGATTTTGTTGGAGCTATATTCAACTTGGCCATAACACACTATTCCGTTTCTTTTGGGAAATACTTTTCAATCATTTCTGACTTGATTCGAGTAAGTTCTTCTTTTGGCAAAACTGCAAGACATTTCCACCCGATATCCAGAGTCTGCTCGATTGTTCTGTCTTCGTATTCTCCCTGAGTAAGGAATTCACCTTCGAATTTATTTCCAAATTCAAGATATTTTTTATCCAGAGGAGAAAGTTCTTCTTCACCAATGATTGCAGCAAGATTTCGAATTGATTTTACCTTTGAATAAGCTGCAAAAAGCTGCGAAGAAAGACTTATATGGTCATCACGGGTCATTCCTTCACCAATACCATCTTTCATAAGACGCGAAAGACTTGGAAGACCTGCAACCGGCGGATAAATTCCCTTTGAATCCATTTCCCGGTCAAGAACAATCTGCCCTTCAGTAATGTAACCGGTAAGATCCGGAATCGGATGAGAAATATCATCGTTTGGCATTGTAAGAATAGGAATCTGTGTAATAGAACCTTCACTTCCGTTTATTTTTCCAGCCCGTTCATAAAGCTCTGCAAGGTCAGAATAAAGATATCCAGGATAACCTTTTCGCCCAGGAACTTCACCACGGGTGGCAGAAATTTCACGCAAAGCTTCGCAATAATTAGTCATATCGGTCATTACAACCAGAACGTGCATTCCCTTTTCAAACGCAAGATATTCAGCCGCAGAAAGAGCGCATCGTGGAGTCATAATTCGTTCGATAGATGGAGCATCCGCAAGCGACTGGAACATAACAACCTTTGAAAGAACGCCGGATTCTTCAAATGTATGAATAAAGAATCGGGCAACGTCGTATTTAATTCCCATTCCGGCAAAAACCATTACGAACTGCTCATCAGTTCCGCGAAGCTTTGCCTGACGGATAATCTGAGCCGCAAGTTTATTATGAGGAAGACCATTTCCAGAAAAAATAGGAAGCTTTTGACCGCGAACAAGACTGTTCATTCCATCGATTGCACTGATACCGGTTTGAATAAAATCCCTTGGATAAGCGCGGCTAAAAGGATTTATCGGATAGCCGTTTACATTTACTTTTTTAGAAGAAATAATCTGTGGAAAACCGTCTATAGGTTCTCCAAGACCGTTAAAAACGCGGCCAAGCAAATCTTCACTTACAGTAAGTTCCAGAGGTGTATCAAGAAATTCAAAAGTTGAATCTGACAAATCGATTCCAGAAGTATTTCCAAAAATCTGAACAACTGCAACCTTTTCATTCAAATCGATTACGCGTCCAAGTCTTTTCTGTCCACTTTTATCACGAACATAAACAGTTTCGTTATAGAAAATATTTTCTGTACGGCGAACAGCAACGATAGGACCGTCAACACTTACAACGCCACGATATTCTATACCCTTCATACAGATGCCTCCGCAGTACCGTAAACAGATTCGAGTTCTGCAAACTGTCCGTTAAAATGGTTTGCAATCTCAATAATTTTATTCAACTCTGTATTTGGAACAGAATATTTAATTCGAACGATTTCATCACAAACAGGAAGTGCCACAACCTTTGTAAGAGGACAACCAGCCTTAAGAACTGCAAAAGCTCTGTGATAAAAATTAATCATAAGTTCAAGAATTTTTATCTGCTTTTCAGAGCAGCAGTACATATCAACATCGTCACGGGCACTCTGCTGTAAAAAACCGTTCTTAATCATGTCAGAAACTTTTAAAACAAGACGATCAGTATCAGGAAGAGCATCCGGTCCAATAAGCCGAACAATCTGTTGAAGGCGTTCCTCTTTTTTCAAAAGTTCGAGAGCTTCAAGTCTGACTTTCCACCAGACCGGATTATGATTTTCCCACCATTCCCTAACTTCAGCCGCATATTCTGAATACGAATCCATCCATCCGATTGCAGGATAGTGCCGGGCATTTGCAAGCTCACGGTTCAAAGCCCAAAAACAGCGGATAAATCGTTTTGTATGCTGAGTTACCGGTTCGGAAAAGTCACCACCTGGGGGCGAAACAGCTCCAATTACGGAAACAGAACCTTCCTGTCCTTCCAGAGAAATTACACGCCCGGCACGCTCGTAGAACGATGCAAGTCGGGTTGGAAGATATGCCGGGAAACCTTCTTCCGCAGGCATTTCTTCCATTCGTCCTGAAAGTTCGCGCAAAGCTTCTGCCCAGCGGCTGGTAGAATCTGCCATAATTGCAACATGATACCCCATATCGCGATAATACTCAGCAAGAGTAATTCCCGAATAAAGAGAAACTTCACGGGCAGCAACCGGCATATTTGAAGTATTAGCAATCAAAATTGTTCGTTCCATAATAGAACGACCAGTTCTAGGGTCTATCAATTCCGGGAATTCAGTAAGAACTTCTGTCATTTCATTACCGCGTTCACCACAACCGATATATACAATCAAATCTGCATCACACCATTTTGCAATGGCATGCTGAGTCATAGTTTTTCCAGTACCAAATCCACCAGGAATGGCAGCAGTTCCACCCTTACTCAACGGGAAGAAAACATCGATAACACGCTGCCCGGTAATGAGCGGCTCAGAAACTTCAAGTTTATCTGTATAAGGTCTAGGAACGCGCACGGGCCAATACTGACTCAGCTTAATTTCTTCATCAAATTCGGTAGTTGCAATTACATCATCAATTGTATAATCGCCACTTCCTTTAAAACTCTTTAAAACCCGGCCACGAATAGAAGGCGGAACCATAATTTTGTGCAAAACAGAACCTGTTTCCTGTACTGTTCCCAAAAGTGCACCAGGTTTTATTGCAGAACCTTCCTTAATAGAATCAATAGCATCAAAATGCCATACTTTATCCATGTCCAAAGGTTCAGTTCGAACACCTGGCAAAAGAAAAGCTCCGGAATTTTCTGCAATCGACTTTAGCGGGCGCTGGATTCCATCATAAATTGTTCCAACCAGTCCAGGTCCAAGCCGCAATGAAAGAGGTCGTTCCTGACACACAACCTTTTCACCGATATGCATACCAGTATCTTCCTCGTAAACCTGAATCGTAGCGTTTCCTTTATTTTGGCGGATTATTTCACCAATAAGGCGTTTTTCACCTACATCAACAACATCATAGAGACCACAACCGTCCAACCCTTCGGCAAAAACAATTGGTCCAGAAATGCGGGTAATTCTTCCTTCAATCATTATTTACTAAGCCTCCCGCCAAAAAGAGCCTCAAAAAGTTCAGCCCTGTATTTATCCTGAATCTGGGAAATCAATTCTGAAATAGTAAGTCTTACACGAACAGATTTATCTTCTGTTTCAAGAATTACTCCTTTAGGAATTGAAAGCCCTTCGTTATTTTCTACAATGATTTTATTAAATTCTGTTTCTGTGTACGCAAGAACAGAAAATGCCTTTCCTATAGTTTTTTTTACGCCCTGCTCAGAAAATCCATAAAAGGCAACATTGAGTTTCTGAGAATTAAAAGAAGCCACATATGATTCTGCTTTCTTTAAAAGAATTTCCAAAATCTTCTCATCTGAAAGTTTCTTAAAATAATCGTCAAAAGCTTTATTTATTGCGTTCTGAATAAAGGAAACCTTAAACCGTTCCTTTTCCAGAGGAAGTGCAGCCGCCTGATCCTTTTCAAAAGCCGCTATTTTTGCATCATTTTTTTTGAGAATCTCAGTTTTTGATTTTTCAACAAGTTCATCAACGCCAGCCAAAAGCAAATTGCAGTCAACTTCTGCTTTTTCTAATATTTTTTCAGCTTTCTTACGGGCATCTGCCTGAATCTCTTTATCAAGAACCTCGATTGATCTTAATTCTTCCATAAATTATTTCCTTTACGACTATACCTGAACACCAATGGCTTCCCGAATTGCATCTGTCAAAGACTTTTTGCCAGCAACACTTCCATTCAGGGATGGAATTTCCACAATAAGAGGAAACTTACCTTTTTTCTGCCAATCAAGTTCTTCTTCCTCTATCATTGAAGCAGCTTCTTCAGTCAGAATAAGGACCTTTGGTAATTCTTCAACAGGAGAGGATAAAGCACCTCCCCTGCCGGTTACACGGTTAAATGCTTCAAGCACTTTTTCCCTGGATTCTGCAACAAAACCAGAAACACCTGCGAGTCTGAATGCTAAAACAATTTCCCTGTCACCGATAATATAAAACTTCAATTTTCAGCCTGTTAGAGAACGATAATAAGAAGTCCTACAAGGAATCCCCAAAGACAAATACCTTCTGCAAGCCCAACGAAAGGAAGAGCCTTACCAGAAAGTTCAGCATTTTCGCTCATAGCACCCATAGCAGCGGCACCAATTTTTGAAACTGCCATACCACCAGCTATACAAGAAAGACCTACAGCAAGAGCAGCTGCAACATACTTCAAGCCAGCAATATTAGAAGAAGGTGCTTCCTGTTCAACAGCAGTTTCCTGAGAATCGACAGATTCTGAAGACTGTGCAGAGACTGCAAAAAGACCTGCAAACATAAGCATTGTAAGCAAAGCAATAATTTTTTTGTTCATAATAAACCTCTTATATTATTTATAACAAAACTTGAATGGTTTAAATTCCCTTCCTGTTTCATTAAAAAATTTGCTGAAAAATTCATAGTACTGAAGTCGAATTACCTGAATTGCAACAATCATGCCTTCAAGAACAACAACGATACTATTTCCCACGATAAGAACAAAAAGCCCGCCCACAGGACCGCACTTTTTACTCATCATTTCAATTATAAAACCAAGAACCGCATGAGCAAGAGCAAAAGCCCCGACTCGGACAAAACTTATTGTTCCCGAAAGATAATTCGACACAACTTCAATAAGTTCTACAAATCCACCGATTACAGTTCCGCCAATGCCTTCTTCAATTACCGGGCGTTCTCCATCCAAAAGACGTTCAAAAGGTTCGCCGAATGCCGCAAAGAAAAGTGTAATTCCAATTACAATCCAATCAAAAAGAACCGGTACATGATGGAATGCTGCAAGCCGGATTGCAAAAACAACTGCATACCAGTAAAAAGCAAGTCCAGCTAAACCGCGTTTTCCAAAAAGTGCACTTCCCCATTTTTTGCGGATGCACTGATTAAGCATATTAACAACAAGACCAACACTGATAATCACAAAACCAAGTGCAATTGTAACGCCAAAAATTCCAAATATAACTTTAATGGAATTAGGATCAGAAGACGGCATAACCTTTAGAATAGGATAATGTGGAGTTCCAAAAAGACCTGTTACAAACAAAGCAAATGGTTCAAGGATTTCTTCCGTCCCGAAAAATTCGCCGGTTGCAAGCCCCATGAGAGAGCTGCTGACCCCGATTGCTATAAAAATCGGTGCAAATTTATTCCAGGTGCCAACCTTTATCAGTTTACAAGCCATCAGAATTCCCATAATGAGAAAAACAAGCCCCTGCCCACAATCACCGAACATAATTCCAAACAAAATCGTAAAAAAGATTGCAACAAAGGGAGTTGGATCTATTGAACCGTAAAGCGGAGATCCATAACTAAAAATCATCCGCTCAAAGGCAGAAATAAATTTTCTCTGCTTAAGTTTTACAGGAACCTGTTCTTCACCAGAAAGTACAGATGGAACTTCCAAAGGAAGATATTCCCGGATTGCCAGACGTCCTTCTGTAAGGTTATCCAGTTCTTTCATAAAATCACGACATTCAGAAGCTGGAATCCAACCTGTAATTCTATAAACCATTGAAGTCTGCTCCAAAGTGGCCATGACTTCGTCAATTTGAACAGAAACTGAAAATGCACCTAAAAGTTCACAAATCTGCTTCTTATGAGTTTCTATAAAATTATTCCGTTCTTCGCAAAGTTTTTCGTATGCTTCGTGAATAGACTGTTTTTCTGTCTTCAGACTTTCAAGAACATCCTGTGGAATTCCCTTAAAATCTTCCGGAATGTTCATTGAAACGAATCCAAAATTCTTAAGTTCTGTATCCAGAGCAAAACGACCTTTTTTAGAAGACACAGCCATTATTTTTGAAGAATCTTCTCCAAGCGGAATAATAACTGCATTATCACCTAAAGCCTCTTTCAAGCCCGGGAGATTTTCTTTCAAAATCTTTCCAATTCGGATAGAAAGAAAAGAAAGATGCTCCAATTCTGAATAGGAAACCTGCAGGTTAGAAAAGGAAAGAGCTTCATTATATGAATCAGAAATTCTCTTTTCTTCCGCAGAAGATGTCTCAAGTCGTTCTTTCAAGCCTTCCGACAAAGAAATTATTTTTTCTGCTTCAACATAATTTTCTTCAGAAGCTTTTTCGCAATCCAAAGTATCTTTGTCGATTTCTTGGATTCCAAAGCTTCTGCAAATTTCTTTCAGCTTTTCTAAAATTCTTTTATTTTTTTCTTCCGGAGTTTCTTCCGAAAACTTTGCATTCGAAGAAAGATTTTTTTCAGCTTTTACGTTTTTGCGATTTTTCCCAGAATCTTCAACTTTCTTCTTAGTCTGAAACTGAAAAATTCCTTTTTTTCCTAAGTATTCAATGACATTGGTAATATCCTGTTTTAGTGAAACAAGTTCTACAAGTCGCATTTCTGTTGTCGTAGCCATATACTCTCCTAAATATTCCCGGATTGAGTTCCAGAAGCATACAAAGCTTCTTCCCGACTTGCATTAAGCCGCAAAGCTTCAGTTGCCGCACGAATACAATCAACTTCCTGCTCCTTCAAAACAAAAAACATTGCCAAAGAAGCATAAGTCATAGGATTCTGATGAAAAATCTGTCTGGCTTTTTTTACTTCACCAAATCTGAATTTTTGTTCAACCCAGACCGGATCAATCGACCAGATATTACCTTCTTCATAAAAATTCAAGAATGAAGAAAATCTCCACTTCTTCCAATGCTCGTAGTTATCAATTTCCTTATTGAGGACTTCGAAAGCATACTTACAAATCGGATCAGTTTCAGAAGGCTGCTCAGAAACATAAAACAGTTTCTTAACAATTTCTTCATTTGTCATTTTATAATAAATCTTAAGGCGAAGAGCCCAAAGCATATTTTTTACAGAAAAAAGGTGCTGAAAATAATCTACGAGTATTTTTCGAGAAGAATCTGTCAGCCGATTTACTGACTTCCATACAAATTGGATTTCTTCAAGATCAAGTCTCATATCCATTTTAACACGTTCTTCTGGAAGCGGTACTTTATCATACCATTTAAATCTTGAATTTTCAGTAATTTTTTTTATATATAAATCATTAGCTTTTATTTTTTCGCCATTACTAGCCATTGCTTATTGTCAGTTACACTTCTGC
>CAMHIV010000022.1 GCA_946185185.1 uncultured Treponema sp.
AAAAAATATTTTAACCTTAGTTCAAGATTCTACTATTCTTCCAGGAACTGTAATTCTTTGCATATCACCTGCGTTAAATTACGGAATCAGGGAAATGGCGGAAAAATTGCCGGAAGACTGTCTTTTATTAGGAATCGAATTGGAAGAAGAACTTTTTGAACTATCAAAATCAGATCCATGCAAACAGTTACCAGACAGTATCAAATTTTTAAGGATTCCAAAAGATAAAATTCTTTTGCTTCCTTCAAAATTGGAAGAAATGAATCACGGAGAATACAAAAGATGCATTCGAATCGATTTTTCAAACGGAAGTGCTTTCCATTCTGATTTTTACAATCAGCTTTACACCGCCTGCCAGAATTCAATTGGCCAATTCTGGAAAAACCGCATAACTCTAGTAAAATTTGGAAGACGCTACGCAGGAAATATCTTAAAAAATCTTCCGCTGATCGAAAAATCCCGTCCATTTTTTAGGGTGTCAAAACCTATTATTGTTGTCGGAGCAGGCGAAAGTGCCGTTAAAACACTGAATTCAATCAAGAATCAGCGGGAACAGTTTTTTATTCTTTCAGTAGACGCAGTTCTTTCAACCCTAAACGCAATGAATATCATTTCTGATGCGGTAATATGTGAAGAAGCACAGGATATAATCGCAGGCGCATTCACAGGAAATAAAAATCAGGCAAAATATTTTTTTGTAAGCGCAAGCACAAATCAGAATGTTACAAAACTCTACCCTTCTAAAAACATTTTCTATGCAACTGAATATGCAAAAACAGGATTCTTCAAAAAACTCGAAGAATCAGGAAAAGTTGAAAACGTAATTCCACCCCTAGGGTCTGTCGGATTGAGCGCCGTAGAAATTGCCTTAAAACTTCGAAAAGATGAAAGCATTCCGGTTTATGTAACGGGACTCGATTTTTCATTTTCAAAGGGATGCACTCACGCAAAAGATTCTTTCCACGACAAAAAACGAAGAAACCTTTCAAACAGATTGAATGGAATTACAAATTTTGGAGCAGCTTTTTCAGCTGATTCAAAAGCATTTTCAGGAAAAGACGGTAGTGTTTTTTACACAAACAGCACTCTTTTTAATTATGCAGAGCTTTTTTCTTACAGATTCAACAAAACAAAAAATCTTTTTGACGCAGGAAAAACCGGGCTTTCCATTGGTCTTGAGCAAAAAACAATTTCATTACCAGCAAAATCCGCTGATTTCCCGGAAGATAAAAATAATGCCAGAGAAATTGAACTCCAGCATCAAAAAATAAAAACTTTCATAGAATCAGAAATTAACGCCTTACATGAACTCAAGGATATTTTCACCGGAAAAATAAAACTTGAACAAAAGGAAAGAGAAAAACGTATCCTAAACTTGCTTTCAGACAGAGAATACTTATTCATTCATTTTCCTGACGGATACAAGCTCAATCTTTCACAAGATTTTCTAAACCGCATCAGGATTGAGCTCGATTACTTCCTTAAGATACTGAAAAAAAGCAGACTCTAATTATCAGCTTCATTATCTTTAAGAACAGCCAGAAAAGCACTCTGCGGAAGTTCAACATCGCCGAACATCTTCATGCGCTTTTTACCTTCCTTCTGTTTTTCAAGAAGCTTTCGCTTTCGGGTAATATCACCGCCGTAACATTTTGCAAGAACATCCTTTCGGAACGCACTTACAGTTTCACGGGCAATAATCTGACCACCGATTGCACCCTGAATTGCAACCTTAAACTGCTGATGAGAAATCTCATTCTTAAGACGCTCACATACTTTTCGGGCTCGGTCAGCGGCATTTGCCTTAAAACAGAGGAAAGAAAGCGCATCTACCGGCTTTGAATTCAAAAGCATATCAACTTTTACAAGTTCTGTCGGGCGATATCCAATCACTTCATAATCAAATGATGCGTATCCACGGCTGTAACTCTTCAGTTTGTCATAAAAATCAAAAAGAACCTCTGCAAGCGGCATTTCATAAGTAAGCTCAACGCGCTTTTCATCAAGGTACTGCATATTTGTCTGTTCACCGCGTTTCATTTTGCACAATTCCATGAGTGAACCAAGATAAGTTGCCGGAGTAATTATAGTTGCCTTGATATAAGGTTCTTCTGCATTCTTTATTCTTCCCTGGGGATATTCGCTTGGATTATCTACAAACATTTCTGTTCCGTCAGTAAGTTCAACGCGGTAACGAACACTTGGAGCCGTAAAAATAATTGCCTGGTCATAATCGCGTTCAAGGCGTTCCTGAATAATTTCAAGATGCAAAAGTCCCAAAAATCCGCAGCGGAAACCATTTCCCAGGGCAAGAGAATTATCTTTTTCGTAAACAAGACTTGCATCATTTAACTTCAGTTTTTCAATAGAACCTTTTAATTCTTCGTAATCATTTGAATCCATAGGATAAATCGAAGAATAAACAACAGGCTTTACTTCCTTAAATCCGGCAAGAGGTTCTGCAGCTGGATTTGCCACCCCCGTAACTGTATCACCAACGCTAACATCGCTTACAGTTTTTACACCGGCAATAATATAACCAACATCACCAGCTTCAAGACGGCCAGTTTCTTCGTAATCAATTTTAAAAACACCACACTGCTCTACCCGATATTCAGCACCACTGGACATCATGCGGATTATATCGCCTGTTTTAACAGTACCTTCTTTTACGCGAACGTGAACAACAACTCCACGATAAACATCATAATGGCAGTCAAAAATCAATGCCTGCAATGGCGCATTAACATCTCCATCTGGAGCAGGAAAGTAATTTACGATAGCTTCAAAAAGTTCATCAATTCCTTCGCCAGTTTTTGCAGAAACCAGCTGAGTCATACTATCATCAAGTCCAAGTTCCTTATCTATCTGCGCACGGCAGGAAGGAATATCGGCACTAGGAAGGTCAATTTTGTTGATAACAGGAACAATTTCCAAATCCTGTTCGATTGCCATGTACATATTCGAAACAGTCTGACTTTCAACCCCCTGACTTGCATCAATCAAAAGAAGCGCACCTTCGCAGGAAGCAATAGCACGGCTTACTTCATAAGAAAAGTCAACATGACCCGGAGTATCAACGAAATTAAGTTCATAATCATGACCGTCTTTTGCATGATACGGGATTGTTACAGCCTGACTTTTTATGGTAATTCCGCGTTCGCGTTCAATATCCATACTGTCAAGAATCTGATTTTTCATCTTTCGGTCGTCGATAATTTTCGACTTCTGAATCAAACGGTCAGACAATGTAGATTTTCCGTGATCAATGTGTGCAACTATGCAAAAGTTGCGCTTGTACTGCATTTCCATAAAAAGTCCTTTTATTAAAAATAATACGGGCTGTCCAAGGCAGAACCAATTCTCATGGTAATGTCCAGATACCCCTTCTTTTTCTTTCTTGTATTTAACTGCACACTAATGGCAGAATTATCCTCATTAAATTCCACGCTCGAAATATAAACAGGATCAAACTCACTAAAACCCGATTCATCAGCCGAAGAGCCTTTTATTACTTTTGAAACATAATACTGTCTTTTCGAAATTGTCGAACTATGGGCAAGCTCCATTCCAAAAATCGGAATAAAAGAGGAAGCAAGCAAATCTGAATTATAAATATCATATCCCGGCTGTTCAGGGCGCGCTTCTATGCAGAATAATTTTTCAAGAGTTTCTCCATTCCGATTTATAACAGCAGAAAGTATTGTATCGGGTCCAAAATTACGCATAACATCCTGAACCTGCTCCAAAGTATTTACGCGAACACCATTTAAAAACAAAATTACATCTCCGGAAACCACTCCCGCGCGAGAAAGGGTTCCTCCCGGCATTACGTACTGCACTTCAAGACCAACACTTTTTAAACCGTCTTTTTTAGTATGTCCAAAGCCGCCAAGCCATCCCTGTTCCCGTTTACCGCCGTTGTACAAAAATGGTAAATCTTGTCTAAGATATTCTACAGGAATAGCAAAATTCAACCCCTGATACTGCAAAATTCCAGCAAATACAATTGCCTGCACCCTGTTTTTAGAATCAATACAAGGTCCTCCGGAGTTTCCAGAATTAACGGCCGCATCAATCTGAAAAACATCGCCCATTGTAAAAAGCTTACGGTTTATTGCAGAAACAATTCCCGAAGTTACAGTTCCATGTAAACCAAGAGGAGTTCCGATACAGTTTACCCTGTCACCAATATTTAATCCCGAGCTAAAGCCCAATTCAAAGATAAAGGGAGGTTCAATTTCACATTTTAACAATGCAAGATCCAACACAGAATCATAACCAATAACTTTTGCAGGAATTCTTGTTTCCTGATCGGCTGCAAGTTTTATAAAAAGGCGGGAATATCCTTCGTATTTTGGATCCACTAAATCGCTGATTACATGATGATTTGTAACAATGTAACCGCGTTTATCAATAAAAAATCCGGAACCAAGAACCCTGTCCGCGTACCCATAGCCATTTTGAATCTTGATACCTTTATCAACCCAAATTGTAACGGTAGCATTTACGCAATCCGAAAGAGTCTGAGGCAAGTTTTCGTTTTTTACACCCAACCCCGGTACCAAAGAAAGACTTTTTGAAAAAAGCTCCGATTCATATTTTTTTGAACTATCAATGAGAGAGGATCCGGAATTTTTCAGCGAAACATAAAAACGTTCTGCCTCAAAATATTTTTTTTCTTCCATGGATTTCTGAAAAAGAGAAAAAACATTTTCTTCCTGATTTTTCCTAGTTTCTTCGTCATTTAAAATTATCGAACGCCAGTACGCCGTAACAGGATTTTTGCCAGAAAGCTCAGTAATCCGTTCTTTTTCGTTTTTGCACACATCAGCTTCTGAAAAATCTGGAACAACAAAAACTTCAGAGGGCTGTTTCAAAGAGGAACAACTTGATAATAGAATGAAAAAAATGCCTGATAGTTTATTCAGTTTCATTCTCGCTCTCTTTTTCAGAATTATTCTCTACCGGCGGTATTATAAACGCGTACAACTTATCTGCAATTCGAACTGCCTGAATTCGTTTTTCACCTGACTGAATCAATTCAGAAACACCCTGCTCACGGGAAAAATCATAATTTCCGATAAGCATTTTTTCATCATCCACATCACCGGCTTCTCCAAGCCAATAAATGCTTTTATTTTCACCTTGAATGACAGCTTTGAAAGTTTCGCCGAATTGAACCTTTACAGGATTACCATTCCAGGTTGAAACTGTAACAAGTACATGTTCTGGCTCAGAATAAAACTGACTATCTTCGATAAGCGGATCATTTTCATCTTCACGAGGATAACGCTTATATCGAACATCCCAGTTTCGGTCGGCATCGTAATCCCAACTTGAAATTTTTCCGTTTCCGGTAATAAATTCTTCAGTAAAATCAGGAATTGTATCCCCGTTTGAATCAATCTGAACCATTTTAAGATAAATGCCGCTTCCCCGAACTGGTAAACCAAACAAATTGGTCATAGCCTGTTCCTGATCAACAGTATTGCGTCCCAGTAAATTTTCAGGATCATAACCATAGGTTTCAATTGTTTCAAAAATGCCATCATCATCGTTATCAACAGAACGAAGAGAAGGGAAACCGTTTTCAAAAAGTGCCCGTGCATAAATTTTATCGAATGAATAATATGCCGCAGATTCCGGGTAACCATTCAACACAGAAAATACGATTTTTGCATCCGGTTTTTCGTCGGAAGCAATTTCGTAACTGGAACAATTTTTCAAAATCAGATTTTCGTTCAAATCCTCTGTGTCAAATTTAACTACAGGCAGAAAGAAATCAATATCAAAAAGATTTTTTACAACTTCAAGCGGCTCGATAGAAATCGGAGTCCAGAATAAAGTTTCATCCATGATGTTAAACACAGCCTGATCTTCAGAAATTGAATCAGATTTATATGAAGCCTTTATAATTGCCGGGTAAGTTCCGTAATATAGCTGGATATTTCCCTGAGTTAAAAGAATTGATTCCGGCACACCAAAATCACATTCACAAGTCCATTCATTGATTCCATCGTTATTTTTATCCCAGAAAAAGTTTTTCGGCCGTCCGCGGAAATATGAAACGAACAAATTCGGATTGCAGTCAAAATCTGTATCAACTGTAACAGTTCCAGAAAAAGCATTCAGATGTTCCTTCACCGATTCAACCGTAACGGGATCACTGATAAGAGCAAGAATATCTTCCAGCATAGAAAGCGAAACTTCCTTATCCGCAAAAGAACAGAAATAATCCCAGGCTTCCTGCTGTTCCATTATTCCACACTTAAGAGCAAGGAGCGCGTACAAAGGATGACGCATACCATGGGCAGAAAAAGCCTGAACCATTCTGGTTTGTTTTTCGCCGGAAGCAAACATTGCAGAATAAATTTCGAGGTCAGCGTCAGGATTGTCATATTCAGGCATTTTAGAAATAAAAGAATCCGCTATTTTTTGAACCAGAAGTTCACCATTTTCATTTGCCATAAATTCCGAAAGTAAAGCATCCCTGTGCAAATCGTATTCATATTTAAAGAATACATGAGGGAAACGCATATCCAGCGGATAAATCTTTCTTGCAGAATTGATTTTATCCCGCGCTTTTGTTATAGATTCTGCAGAACGAATACAATAATATGCCTTTACGCGGATAAATTCTGCATCAGAAGAATAAATAAACGGCTTTGAATCCAATATTGCAATCGCCTGATCATAATTTCCCGTATCACAAAGAAGATCTGCGTATAAAACCCGGGCTCCATCGCGGTTATAATCAACCCACTCACCTTCAGTCATTGCTTTCATGACAAGGGGAAGTATTTCGGCTTTAGGTTCCAAAAGTCCAGTTTTAGCAGCAGCCTTTAAATACCACAAATCCGCAACAGATTCATCATAAGAAAGTCCCAGTTCAGACTGAGAAAGAGCGTTTCCATAATCGCCGGAAGCAAGAAAAGATTCTGCCAGTTTAAGACAACGAACAGCTGTCCGGCGATTAACAGCTTCTGCAGACGAAGCAAAAATCATTCCTGAAACAAAAACACTTATAAAGATATAGAAAAAAACAAAACGCTTTACGTTCACTTTTCTTTTCACCTCAT
Organism: uncultured Treponema sp.; assembly: GCA_946185185.1. Taxonomy (GTDB): domain Bacteria; phylum Spirochaetota; class Spirochaetia; order Treponematales; family Treponemataceae; genus Treponema_D. Next base: position 7,083 of record CAMHIV010000022.1, read on the forward strand.
TTTACAATCCAGTTTTTAAATCCGAGAGTACAGCCCAAAACTGCTACAATTTCCTGTTTTTCAGATGACAATTCCTGAACTAAAGGAATTTTTTTTCTTTCACTATCAGGAACATGCCACGAAGAAAAAATATCCTTCAATCCACGATAAGAGTCGGAATTGGTTCTGACCTTATCACCTGACTGCACACTTCTGACAGCAAAAGGAAATTTTAGATTTTCCAGTTCAAAAAAATCAGAATCGTATTCAAAAACTGTTTTTCCACATTCAGAAATTCTACAAAGAAGCGTTCCAAAAGGGAATGTATAAACTCCATCCTTTTCTATTATAGCAAAAAAATCAATGTCAGTCGCTATAATTTGCCGTTTTTTGATATAAATAAATTCACAGGTCGAACCAAAAGCCAAGTCTTCAAAACTTAATTCAAATGAAGCTGAATCAGACTCATGCAGTCTTAAAAACTCTTTTACCAAGGAAAATGGAAGCCTTATTCCGTCTCCGAGTGTATCAAAACCTTTATAAAGCAAACGGATTTTTAAGGCTTTGTGCAAATTCCTAAATTCATTTTGATTTAAATAAACTTCATCACCCTTTTTATTCCATTTAATCTCTTTGATTACAGATTCAAAATAATCATCATCGATAAAAGTTTTTTCAGCCCCGGAAAGTAAAGCTTTATCAAAACCAGTAAAATTATTTTTCAAAAAAGGAATAAGTTCATTCCGAACACGATTTCTATAATACTTATTATCAAGATTTGTGGAATCAGTTCGCCATGAAATACTTTTTTCTTTCAAATATTCTTCGATATTATCCCGGGAAATATTAATCAACGGACGGATAAAAACATCATTCCGCTGCCTGATTCCAAACAAGCCGGAAGAGCCGCTTCCCTGCAAAAAACGCATCAAAAGAGTTTCAAGCTGGTCATTTTGATTATGCGCAAGTGCAATAAAATCAAGTTTTTCAGAATTCAAAAAATCATAAAAAGCACGGTAACGCAATTCCCGGGCAGCAGCTTCAATTCCACATCGTTTTGATTTTGAAAGCTCTAAAACTTCGCCGGAATTAAGTTCTTCCCTCAAAAAAGCAACATCAAATCCCTGATTATTAAAAAAATTGCAAAGTTCCTGCACAAAATCAGCATCTCCGCCGGATTCTTCTTCAGAGCGAATTTTATGATCAACAGTAATAACCTTTAAGCCAAAACCATATTTTTTTGAAAGAGATGCGCAGGAAACTAAAAGAGAAACGGAATCAGCCCCGCCACTTACGGCAAGGCCCAGCGATTTATTGGAAAAGACATCAAATCCAAGAGAAATTAAATTTCTGTAAACTGAGTTTTCGAAAGTTTCGGAAATGCCGCATTTTTTTTTCATAAACACTGGAATTATATAAACAGGCCTAAAAAAGAAAAAGGGCTGCCAAAAAGAAGTTCATACGGTGGTTGAGCCAGTCGAAACCACCATCCATAGTGTAAATGGTCATTTCGACAAGCTCAATGACCACAGACACTGAACTTTTTGGACAGCCCCTTTTATCTAGAAAGAAGCAAATCTTAGCGAGCAGGAGCGATTGTTACCAATGCAGCTTCACCGTCTGTAAGAATTGTAACTCCTTTACCCAAGTTCAAATCTTTTACCTTGATAGCGTCGCCAACGTTCAAAGCTGAAACATCAACAACAACTCTTTCTGGAAGGTTACCGATTGTTGCCTGAACTTTGATTTCTGGTACACGTTTTACCATGAAACCACCCTTCAAAACACCGGCAGCGTTTCCAACAAGCTGAACTTTGTATTTGTATACCAATTTTTCATCTGCAGCTGGAACAAAGAAATCAGCATGAAGAACTTCGTCTTTGCGGATATTGTATTCAACATCCTTAATCAAAGCCTTTGATGCTTTTCCATCTACAGTAAGGTCAACTGGAGTTGTAGCAGTTACAGTTCTCCACGCCTTGTTAAATTCAACAGCATTTACTTCAAGCATTGTAGCTTCGCCCTTGCTGTTGTACATTACAGCCGGGATACTACCTACTTTTCGAAGATTCTTTGCAGCTGTTTTTCCAGAAGTTGTGCGTACTTTTGCATTAACAGTCATTTTCTTAAAGCTCCTTATATCCTTTAATAGTTCGTCAACTTTACCAAATTTTCCCATTAATGTAAATAACCCGTGTTTTAATTGACAAGGCTTTAAGACACCTTAAATCTTAATAGATTAAAACTATAACTCATCATACTAAAGTTATATTACTATTCCCATTGACTTAGTAGGTAATAACAGTTATAAAAATATACATAAAACCTATTAAAGTACTAGGTTGTTATAAAAAATAAAATAATTAGAACGCACCGCTACCGCGGAGGTTAAAAGGAGGACTATAAAAATTACATCCGTGTAATTTTTATAACTGCAGTTTCGAATAACGAAACTGCAATACCGAGCCTCCTGCTCGTCCGCTACCGCGGAGGTTAAAAGGAGTATACCATGGCAAATTACAAATTCGAAACACTTCAGTTACACGTTGGACAGGAAACTGCAGATCCGGCAACAGATTCACGCGCAGTACCTATTTATCAGACAACCTCTTATGTTTTCCACAACTCTAAGCACGCAGCAGACCGTTTCGGACTCGCCGATGCAGGAAACATCTATGGACGCCTTACAAACACAACACAGGATGTTCTTGAAAGACGAATTGCAGCTCTTGAAGGCGGTAGCGCAGCACTTGCAGTTGCCTCTGGTGCAGCAGCAATCTCTTACACAATTCAGGCACTTGCTGCAAACGGCGGACACATTGTTGCACAGAAAACAATTTACGGCGGAAGCTACAACCTTCTTGCACACACACTTCCACAGTACGGCATTAAAACATCATTCGTAAATGCACACGATTTAAAAGAAGTTGAAGGCGCAATTCAAAATGATACACGCGCAATTTATCTTGAAACACTCGGTAACCCGAATTCAGACATTCCGGATATCGATGCAATCAGTGAAATTGCTCACAAACACGGAATTCCAGTTGTAGTAGACAACACCTTCGGAACACCATACCTTATCCGCCCGTTTGAACACGGAGCAGATATTGTAGTTCACTCAGCCACAAAATTCCTTGGCGGACACGGAACAACTTTGGGCGGTGTAATCGTAGAAAGTGGAAAATTCAACTGGAAAGCAAGCGGAAAATATCCGAACATTGCTGAACCAAACCCAAGCTACCACGGAGTTTCTTTCTACGATGTTGTAGGACCAGCTGCATTTGTTACGTTCATCCGTGCAATTCTTCTGCGCGACACAGGAGCAACCCTTTCTCCATTCAATGCATTCCTTCTTTTGCAGGGAATTGAAACACTTTCATTGCGCCTTGAACGCCATGCTGAAAACACAAAGAAAGTTGTTGAATACCTCAAAAATCATCCTCAGGTAGAAAAAGTAAATCACCCTTCTCTGCCAGAACATCCGGATCACGCACTTTACCAGAAATACTTCCCGAACGGAGGAGCATCTATCTTTACGTTCGAAATCAAGGGCGGAAAAGACGCTGCATGGAAGTTTATCGACAACCTTAAGATTTTCAGCCTTCTTGCAAATGTTGCAGATGTAAAGAGCCTTGTAATTCACCCGGCCAGCACAACTCATTCACAGCTTAGCGAAGAAGAACTCAAGGATCAGGGCATTACCCAGAGCACAATCCGACTCTCTATCGGTACCGAACACATCGACGACATCATCGCAGATTTGGACAATGCATTCAAAGCTGCAAAATAATTAAAAAAAAAGAGGTAAATAAGGAAGGCACAGCCAGTTTTTTGGTTGTGCTTTTTTTTCGGTGTCCTTGCATACAGGTCAATTCCAATGTAAAATTCATGCGTTCGTTTATAACAACTCATTAAGGAAAGTTTTATGAAAGCAAAGAAAATCATCATCTGCTTTGTGGCGCTACTTATGCTTGCCTCATGTCAAAAGAAGCAGACTGTTAACAGTGTACAGAATTATGACACAGAAGACGAAAAAGCCGTTTTCAGAACCGTCTACAAAGGCATGACAATACCAGTCGTCGTAAATTCCTTTGAGTTGTACAGTGATTACGCCAGCATAAATCTCTGCAATATCACAGAAGAATCCATAAACGAAATTATTTTTTCATATATGGTATTTGACGAAAATGACAAAAAACTTTTTTCCATATCAAAAAAGCTTGCACATGAAATCGCCCCTTATGTCGCAAGCGAGATTCATATCGAAAATCCTAAAAATGTTTCAGGATGGACTGAAACAATAACGAATAAAAGTATAAGAATTATATTTGAAAGCGGAAGAGAAACTGAACTTTCAGATGAGGATATAAATTCTTCAATAGAAAATTCTCTTCATTGTTGCCTTTACAAGGATGAGAATCTGGCTGTTTTGTGGCAATATAATTTGGAGGCAGGCACATATTTAATGAGGTTTGAGTCGAAAACACTCTTTGACTATTCCTATTTTTGCTTCAAGACTGATGAGTATGAAGATATCGACGGCACGACTTTGGACAGCATAGAAGGGGCATTTTTCTATGACGATTACATTGTAAAGGAAGGTGATATTTACTCGGAAACCGTAAAAATGCCCAACTATCTAGAGGATATGTTTGAGACGACAAAATCACTTGAAATCTACTATCTTATAAAAACCACAGATGAGTCTGATCAATGCAACTTACCAGAAGCTGAAAGAAGAAAACGCTCAAAAAAAATCATTATCAATGACACAGCCTCACTGGAGCGGATACGGGCATTCGCCTCATTTATGAACATAATGGGATTACGATAGTCGTTCCAATTTTTATTTCACACTCTGGGCCGACAGGATTCGGTACTCCGTACCCGCCTCGCAAACACAGTTTACTCGTTTCGAATCCTGACAAACGCTGACGCGTTTTAGTCCCCAAAACAAAAAGGGACTCCTTTTATAGGAATCCCTTCTTAAACAAATAACTGGGCCGACAGGATTCGAACCTGTGGAATGATGGCACCAAAAGCCATTGTCTTACCGCTTGACGACGGCCCAATAGATTCTTTATGCGGATATTCTACATAAAGAACTAAGTGTAATAATAATCTGTATTCAATTAAAAAAATACTATACAAAAAGAGTTATTTTCTATTTTCAGTATTTTTTTGCTAGTCTTCTGAATTACCAGTCTCAATATGACCTGCGTTGTATTCCTCGAGAATCTTGTTCTGAAGTTCAGCCCGGAATTCTGGACTAATCGGGTGAGCAACATCTTTATATTCACCATTTGCAGTTTTTCTGCTAGGCATTGCTATAAAAAGCCCGTTCTGACCTTCGATAATCTTTACATTATGCACAACAAAGCAACTATCAAAAGTTACAGTTACATAAGCCCGTAATTTACCCTCATCTTCAACCTTACGAATTCTCAGTTCAGTTATCTGCATGAGACTCCTCCGTATTTTTCATCTTGGAAAACTAAACCGCATAAACACAGTTTATTCCTTTTCCCTGTAGATTTTGTACTGCTGCTTCTGCATCTTCCCGTGAAGCAAAAACACCAAAAACAGTAGAACCTGAACCGGACATATCGCAGAACAAAGCATTTTGATTCTTCAATTCTTTGACAGACTCGGCAATTTCAGGATACCGCGTCATCAAAACAACCGAGAAAGTATTTATAAAACTCCATTTTCCCACTGCAAGTCTATATATACTTTCCAAGTCGCCAAAAACTGGACCTTTTTCCAGAGGTGATTTTTTTTCTGAGCCGTAAACCACAGTGTCTATCAAAGAATAAGCCTCTTTGGTAGAACTTGCTACACGCGGAAAAATTAACACAAAATGCAAATCTGTCCGTTTCGCAATCTTTTTTACGTTCTCTCCCCGTCCGGAAACAAGAGCACAGCCATCAGAATCTCTGTCACAATGGACAAAGAAAAATACATCGCTTCCAACTTCAGAAGCAATTCCATCCAACTGCGAATCAGTCAATTTTATGTCGTGAAATTTTTCAAGAGCACGAACTAAAGCTGCCGCATCAGAAGAACCGCCTCCCAATCCGCCTCCTGCAGGAATTTTTTTTATTAATTCCACAGAAACACGACCGGAATGCAAGCCAGAAACTTTTTCAAAGGCGTTAAACGCCATATTCAACGTGTTCTTTTGAGGAAGAATCATGCTGTCACAATGCACAGAACAATGATCTTCTCCTTCTTCAAAAGTAACAACAAGCTCATCTTTCAAACTTATTGTCTGAAAAATGCTTTCGATATCATGAAATCCGTCTTTACGAACAGGCAAAACCCTCAAATTAAAATTTAATTTTGCGCTGGCATATTCACGGATTTCACTTTTCATACTACTTTAAAATTATATACTGTTTTTTTTAGTTGTCAATTTTTTTAAGTACATCAAAGTTGCAAACAACACTGCAAGCCCAATTACCCATGAAATTATTCCAGCAGAAAGCATACCCAATCGATGAGTAAAACCTGCAACAATATAAGTTACAAAGGAAACAGCTGCAACCAAAAGTGCATACGGAAGCTGGGTTGAAACATGCTTTACGTGGTTACAGTCCGCACCTGCACTTGCCATAATCGAAGTATCACTTATCGGTGAAATATGATCTCCACATACAGCTCCAGCCATACATGCTGAAATAGAAATAATTCTAATCGGATCAGAAGCATCCGGAAAAGCGGCAATACAAATCGGAATCAAAATACCGAATGTTCCCCAGGAAGTTCCTGTTGCAAAGGCTAAACCACTTGCAATAACAAAAATGATTGCCGGCAACATACTCTTCAACCCCTGTGCACTTCCACCAACAATACCTGCTACGTATTCTTTTGCGCCAAGGGAATCGGTCATAGATTTAAGAGTCCATGCAAGAGTAAGAATCAAAATAGCTGGAACCATAGCCTTGAATCCACTTGGAATACATGCCATAATTTCAGTATAAGAAATAACTCTTCTGCACAAATAAAACAGAACCGTAAGAATAAGAGCTGCAAAAGAGCCGAGAACAAGCCCTACCGAAGCATCACTTCCGGCAAAAGATTCGATAAAATTAAGATAAGCAGGATTTGAAACCATCGTTCCTTCAATTTCTCCCTCTATCTGAGCAGTAAAGAAACCGCCTGTATATATCATTCCAAGAACACAGAAAACAATGAGCATCGCAATCGGCAAAACCAAATCCAACACAGTTCCCTTTGTTTTAACAGAACCCGAGTGTTCTTCAACAGGATTTTTACTCAAATCTTCTTCTGCCCGAGCCATAGGTCCAAAGTCAAAATTTTTAACCGCAAGGAACAAAGTCATAGCAATGGTAAAAAATGCGTAAAAATTGAATGGAATAGCTTTACAGAAAAGCGCAATTCCGTTTTCCCCTTCAGTTACGAAGCCGGAAACAGCAGCTGCCCAGGAACTAATCGGCGCAATAATACAAATCGGAGCAGCGGTAGCGTCAATCAAATATGCAAGTTTAGCTTTTGAAACCCCATGCTTTTCTGTAACAGGTTTCATTACCGAACCAACTGTAAGACAGTTAAAATAGTCATCAATGAAAACCATAATTCCAAGAGCGATTGTAGCAACCTGAGCCCCTGCCTTAGTTTTTATATGCTTTTTTGCCCATTCACCAAAGGCCTTTGAACCGCCCGCCTTGTTCATAAGGGCAACCATAGAGCCTAGAACAACCAGGAAAACCAGAATACCAACATTCCAGCTGTCACTAAGCTGCGCAATCATTCCGTCATTAAAAACGTGCGTAAAAAATCCGGTAAAACCGCTGCCAGCTCCAGCAGCAAAAAAAGCACCTCCGATTATAATTCCAATAAAAAGTGAAGAATACACTTCCTTAGTAAACAACGCCAAAGCAATCGCTACAATTGCAGGCACTAACGATAGAAAACTACCTTGCATCTTTTTCCCCTATTTGTTTAATTTTGAAAAATCTGTGTTTAATGGCTCTGATACTCCCTGTTCTTCAAGTTTTTCGAGCACTGCAATCGTGTAATTCACAGCATCCAGCGATGTTGCCGAACAATAAGTCAGAAGTTCCGTAAGAACCTTAATTGCATCTTTATTAGTCATTACCACACCCCCTAGGTATACGTAAATTCAACTTAATATTATATTCAAAATACGATTATTTGCATAATTTTTTTTATGTACGGGAATTGACCTAAGTACGAGACTCAATTATATTTCTATTTGAGAGTGATTTTCCCCCAGGAGTCTTTTTTATGCCGTCTACACCAGACTTTGATCTTTACGATGGTCCGTTTTCATTTGAAGATGAATTCGAAGATGATTTTAATGATGATGATTCAGATGATGTCTTAGATGACTATGATGATGATTCAGAAAGCTACGAAGAAGCATTCGAAGATGATTACGATGATGTCTATGAGCCTTTTGATGACGTGGAACCAGAAGATGGTTACACAAACCCATACAAGTACGATGATGGAGACTTAGAAGACGGCGAAGACACATTCTTCGACGATGACGAGTAAAAAAAAGGCTGTCCGCCAAAGCATGAGCTTTAATCGGGCAGCCATTTTTTATGCATTGTGGAATTCCACAGATTTTCCTGCATGCCAGAGTTTTTCCAAATCGTAGAAAGATCTGGCAGTTTCTGACATAAGGTGAACTACAATTGAACCAATATCAATAAGATTCCAGTCATCACCGTCTGGAGATTTTCTGTTTGTTACATGAATTTCAAGATCATTTTCTTTTACATAATCCTTTACCTGCTTATAAAGTCCCTGCCAGTGAGCAGAACTTGTTACAGTAGTAATTACAAAATAATCTGTCCAACTGTTCAATTCAGAAACATCAATAATTTTTACATCACGACCTTTTCCGTCTTCAAGAATCTGTGCAATTTCTTTAGCCTTTTCTTCAATTGTTTTCATATTTGCCCCCTATAAAAAATAAAGAATGAATTAGTTT
>CAMHIV010000023.1 GCA_946185185.1 uncultured Treponema sp.
TCATGGAAACTTTTCGAAATGAACGCGCTCTTTCTGATAATATGAATACTGTTTTAAAGAGAACTTTTACCAAGAGTGGTAGTGGAATTGTAACAAATGCAGTTGCAATTGGTTTGGGATTCCTTGTACTTTGTTTTTCTCAGTTCATAGTTTTGCGCTACATAGGAATTCTTGTTGCAATCGTAATGTTCTCTAGTTCTATGCTTGCACTTACCATTATTCCAGGAATCCTTCATATTTTTGATCCAAAATTTATGAAGCCAAAAGTTTCTGAAATAACTGATAATATAGAAAAATAATTTATAGGAGTTTTATATGAAGTTTAATTTTCTTAAAGCCGCTGTATTTACCTCATCGATGTTACTTGCTTCTTCAGTATTTGCAATTGATGCAAAGATTGTTGTACAGCAGGCACATGATGTATCAAAACCATCTTTTACAATTGCACGAGTTCAGATGGATTTGATTGGAAAAAATGGTTCTGTTGAAGAAAGTCGAATTATTACAGAATATGGAAAAGATGAAAATGATCTTTCTTCTGTTGTAATTATTTTCAATACTCCGGCTTCTGTAAAAGACACACGCTTCCTTCAGATTGAAAACAAGGATAAGGATGATGATAAATTCATTTATCTTCCAACATTGAAAAGCACCCGCCGTGTTGCAGCAAGTGAAGGTTCAAAAGCTTTTATGGGAACAGATGCTTCATATGATGATATGTCTACCCGCGAAGTTGATGAAGATGTTCATGAAATGATTTCAGAAAAAGAAGAAAAGAACGGATTTACATGTTGGGTTGTAAAATCAACTCCAAAAGATGAAAAATCATCACAGTATTCTTACCGCAAAAACTGGATTGATCAGGCTACAAATTATCCGATTTATACAGAAATGTACGACAAAAAGGGTAAGCTTTTGAAGACTCTTACTCTTGAAAAATTGGAAAAGAAAACTGGTGAAACTGGAAAAACATATGATATTCCAATGCAGGAATATATGAAAAATGTTCAGACTGGCCATTCAACACGCCTCATTATTCAGCAGTTGAAGCTTGATTCTCCTGTACCAGCAAGTGTATTTACACAGAACTTCTTGAATACTGGTAAAGTTACAAAATAAACACTATGACGCCTGTAATAATAATTTACAGGCATAAAAAAGGGCTGGCTAATTTAGCCAGCCTATTTTTTGCACCATTGGTATTAGTGTTTTGCCTGGAATCGCTTAAGCATTGCTACTGCATTGCGTTTTCCGTTATAAACGAAACCGCCATTCCAGTATTCAAGTGCAGCGAACAAGGCGTTACCACCGTCCTGTGCATCAGATTCTTTTGTTTTGAATGAAACGTAGTTTGCAAGTTCTTCAAAGTTATTTGCATGAAGACAAGAAAGACGCTTTCGGTTGAATTCATTCCATTTTTCAAGGTCTTTAAAGCCTTCTCCTTCATCCTGAACGATTACGTGTGCGTGAGTAGGGCTGAATGAATACCAAACAGTTACTTTCTTGTTTATATCACAGTGATTTCCGTGCTTTACACCGTTCTTAATTACTTCACTAATCTGCTGTTCCAAAAGGTTTAATTCTTTGATTTCTGACGGAGCAGACTGTACAATCAAAAGTGTAAAGTAACGAATTTGTCTGAAGTCAGAAGGAAATTCCTTTTTAAGCATGTTTGTTTTATCGAACAATGGATCATTGTCATCTGAACGTAATTCTTTGATAGCTGTTTCTTCCATTTTAATCTCCTTTAATAAAGGTTATCTGTGCAGTGGTTTAAGAACATTTTGATCTAAACTCTCTCCAGACATTAATATGTTTACGATCATTAGATACCACTAACGAAATTTGTTGCACAAAATAACAAAATTAGCGTTACTCTTTAACCATCAAAAGTGCTTCTTCAACACTGTTTGCAATAGGGAAATATCCCATAAGCTTTGTAAGTTCGATAACCTTTTTTACAGAGCCGTGAATATTTGAGATTGCAAGTTTTAAATTCATCTTTTTGATTGTGGAACAAATGTAAATCAAAGCTCCGATTCCAGATGAGTCGATGTAATCTACCTGTTCAAGATTGATAATGAAAATCTTTACATTCTTTTCAATCATTTTCATTACAAGTTCTTTCAGTTTATAAGAATTGTAGAGATCCATTTCTCCATTTACATCGATAATGTAAACATCTCCATTTTTTCTGATTTTAAGTTCCATAAGGTCACTCCTTACCCTTGTATTTTAACGACCAAGAGACTTTGATCATCATATTGCTGTGTATTGCCACAGAACTTTTTTATATTGTCCTTAACCTTTGCAGCAATCTCTTTCCCATTAAGGTTGCTGAAAGTTTTAATAACCTTTGATAAATTATCGAGTGAGTATTGTACACCACTTTCGTTAAGACATTCAAGTAATCCGTCTGTACAGGTTACCAGGATATCACCTGCGTTCAGACTTATATCTATGTTCTTGAATTCTGTATTTTTTTCTACGCCGATTGGTTCACATTCTGTAGAAATCTTTGAAACAGAACCGGTTGCTGCAGAATAGAGCAGTACTGGATTTGAACCGCTTGAGGCAATCTGTGCTGTATTGTCGATACTATTATAGTTAATCAGTGAAATACTTGCAAAGTGATCCATGCTGTTTTTTTCTGAACAGATTGCTTTGTTTACCCATTCAAGAACTGTTGCCATTGAATTATTTGTATTTGCAAGAAGTCTAAGCATTGCACGAACCATAATCATTACTACAAGCGAATTCATTCCCTTGCCGGCAACATCCGCCATGATAAACGAAATTCGGTCTCTGCGTGAAGGAATTATGTCGTAGTAGTCACCGCAAACATTTTCAACAGGCAATTCATACTTTCCGATTGAAAGTTTGTTGATTGCAGGAATTTTTTCTGGAAGAAGAGTTTTCTGGAATTTTGTAGCAATTTCTCCTTCTTTTGTAAGTTCTGCGTGTTCTGCATAAGAGAGGAAACTTGCAAGAGGTGTTAAAGAAACTGCAAAAGAAGATGAAAGATTACATGCAATTTCAAATTCTTCTTTAGAGAATGGTTCTGAATCAGGTTTTCGTGCAAGACAAACAAGCTGAGTTGTTTCTCCAGCCTGTTTTACAGGGATAAACATGTATGGTCCGCAGCGAAGGAATTCCTCTGGTCCATTCTGATAGATTCTATGGTCTTTAATTGAGTCCTTTACATTTACAGGTTCACCAGCCGAGAAGAAATCTCCGAATGGATTACCTTCGAGAGGAAAGTTTGAATATCTGAAATTTGTTTCTACTCGAATTGCTTTATGCGGAAGATCTTCCGGAAGCTTGTACGGCGGTGGAAATGTTCCTTTTACCGATTTTACTGAAAGTATATTATCAAATTCATCGTATACAAGGATTGCACAACCATCTGCGCCTGTTTTTTCTGTAATGAGATTATTGAAATATTCAAGGAAGCCGGTAAGTGAATCTTCTTCTTTAAAAAACTGTGATGCTTTTTCAACAAGTTCCCGGTTTGTGTCGAGAAGTTTTTCAAAATGTGCTGCCTGTTCATCTAAAGCTTGTTTTGTAACAACATTAGTATCCTGAACAGCTTCTGCTTCTTTTTTTTGCTTTTTCATTGCAACTTTTTCCGGGTCTGCCATGGCAAGTACTGCTGCGTATGCAATAAAAAGAACTTCAGCAAGTAATACAAGTATTACAAGATAAAAGAGTTTCTGATCAAAATATGTATAAAGAGAGCCTACAAATATAATTCCGATTACTGGAAAATATATGAAGCTTATTTTTGCCGTTTTTTTGATTTTTGCAATCAACAGCAATATGAACAGTATAAAACCAGCTCCAGCAGTGATAAGAAGTGGAGTTTTGATGAACGAATCAATTGTGTCCAATATAAAATTCTCCTTAATTTATGACCTTTTAAAGTCACTGTTAATTCTAACATTGAAATATTCAATCGTCAATTTAATTTTAGCGGTGTTAAAGCCTATTATTAGTGTGAATTTCCCATTCTCATTTTTAATAACAGTTTATTCAAAAGATTTTTCGCCTTTTTTAAAGGGGTTGTCTTTCGTTCTTTTTTTATGTCGTAAACTATTTCTTCCAAAGGCAGATCTTCGCCGAACTTCTTTTTTAATTCATCGTAGAAGCTTATGATGAACATGTACAGGTCGGAAACTGTGTGGTTTTTGAAGTACTTCATGATGTTGCATTTTTCTATTGAGTTTACAACCGGCATGTAAACAGTTTCATACCAGGAAAGAATTGCTTCTTCCATGGAGATTTCTTCTGTTTTTGACTGATTGATAAAATATTTGTGAGTAAGAATGTGCTCGTATATTTTGTCGTATTGGCCGGCTGTAGAAAAGTCCAGACACCAGTATTCAGTTATGTCGCCGAAATTTGTTTCAAAATAGAAATTGCGTTTTTCATAAGCGATAATCTGCTTGATCATGCCCTGGAGAGTTCGCACTGGTGAAAGACGGATTTCAGTCTGAAGGGAAATTACTTCTGCATCGATAAATTCTACACCCTTTGCTTTTGCAACCGAAACGCGGTGATTTCCGTCACGCACAAAATAAAGTCCGCCAAGCTCGTATACTTTTATTGGGGGAAGAACGATGTCTTTTATAATTGCTTCGTCAACGTGTTCCCAGCGTTCTTTTACAACAGAACGTTTTGGAAAGAACTGGTTGTCGAAATCCTTGTAGCGTCCTTCACTTCCGATAATTTTGTTGATTGGAACTACCTGCATTCCAATGTATGTTTCGGTTTCTGTTTTAATCAGTTTTTTTACGGCTTTTAGAGAAATCATAGAAGCTTCTTCTGGATTCAAAAAGTGCTGAATCTCATTAAAGAGTGCTTTATTTCTTGCTTTTGCAAAATCGTTTTCTGCTTCCTGTAACATTATTGTCTCCGTATCCTCTAGTCTTCATCTGTGTTGAAATTGAGCACATAATGTGCAAAAACATTTATAACTGTGGTATCTGCATAGCGGGAAATCCTTTCTTCCCTTTGATCATAAAGGTGTATGTGTCCGTGCAGCATGTATTTTGGTTTGAACTTTTTTAAAAACCAGTTGAATGATTTGAATCCAACATGGCATGGATCTTTGTGGTCGTGAACTCCGAAGGGCGTTGCATGGGTAAGAAAAATATCCAGATAACGTCCGTAGCGGATTTTGTTGTAAATTAGTCCTGGAATCAGGGCTACCAGGTGGAAAAACATTTCCGTGTCGGTGTATTGGCAGAGTCCATTGTTGTAACGGATTGAACCAGAAACACCGGTTATGAGCAGAGGAGTTTGTCTTCCCCGGGCATTTTTTACTGTATGAGATTTTACGCTGATGTTTTTAAAACCTGCGTAAGAAGCTCCATGATGGGGGTTCCGTATTTCGGCTTTTTTCATACTTGCCATTGCAAGACTTGCTGCATTTTGTGCAGAAGTTGCAGAGGCTGCTGTTGTTCCCGGTACGGAATGATAATAACGGAATTCTGAAAGATCGTGGTTTCCGAAAATGAAGTAAGTGGGTTTGTTAAAAACGGAAACTATAAAATCCACATAATCCATTGGTAAATCGCCTGCGCAGAGAATCAAATCGATATCAGGAAAGTTTTTTGAGGCATTTGAGTTGTAAATCAGAGGATCGATTTGATCTGAAACGCAGAGGATTTTCATTTATTTACTTGCCTTTGTGAGCATGTTTTGTAATTTATCTTTGCCAATAAGCTCAATCGGGCGATTTTCTGCAAATGTAATTGCTGGTCTTGTAAATCCAGCGCTTGCAAGAATATACGATTTTGCACAGTTAGAGGCTTTTGCTTTATCAAGAGTTTCTCTTACAGGTGCATCTTCGAGCGGTTCCGGATCACGGTAGAAGCACATGTAATAAACCTGTTTTCGCATATTCATCCAGTCGCCGGATCCTGCATCGGTTGCCATAATCTTGCAGCCGTATTTTGTGCTTTCTGCCTGCTGGGCAGTAAGATTCATTGTTTTTGCAATAAGGTTTTTGCATATTTCTACGAATTCAAGGTCAGAGCAGGTAAGATAGTCTTTTAAGCTGTCATTTGCCTGGAGATCTTTGTATTCCTGAAGTTTGTTTGAAACATCCCGGAATGACCTGTTTTTAGAATAGATGATTTCCCACTGTTCAAGAGCTTTTTCAATCTTTCGGCTTTTTTCAAAGCAGGCAGCAAGAAAGTATCGTGCGTAGAGAGTATCGTTGTTGTTTCCTTCCTTGTCTAATTCAACCGCTCTCTGAAGGTCTATCTGGGCGTTATCCAGACGATTTGCCATCATGTAGCAGGTAGCTCTTTCGATGAGTGCTTTCTGTTTGAATTCATTATCGCGCTGAGCTTTGTCGAAGGCTTTTACAGCTCCGCCGTAATCTTTTGCTTCTTTAAGAAGTTTTCCGAGGTAATAGTAGCATGAGTAAGTTTCCGGATTCAGCCGGATTGCAAGATCCAGTTCTTTTTTAGCTTCTCCAAGCTGTTTTGCCTGAAAGAGAATGTATCCTACAGAAGCGTGAGCCTTTGCATTTTTTGGATCAAGGGCGAGACATTTTTTGTAAACCGAAAGGGCAAGTTCCTTTTTGTTTTGTTTTTCGTAAATCTGTCCGGCTTTGAAATAGTTGTCGGCAGTTCTTGGATCCATTTTTGTAAGGAGAAGATATTCCCGAAGCGCAGCATCCATCTGATTGTACTTAAAGAGTAAGGAAGCAAATTCTTTGCGGAAAGGAATTTCCTGAAGCTGGGTGTCAAAAAGAGCGTGTTCATTTACGAATTTGAATTCCATGAGTGCAAGTTCCGCTCTGTTGTCGGCAAGATATGCTTTTCCCAGATAAAAATGGGCAAGGGCATTTGAAGGTTCTTTTGTAACTATTTGCTTTGCAAGCTTTGCTGCAGCCTGATTTTTTCCGGCTTTTAAAAGCTTTTTTACTGAATCAACTTTTTTTGGGGATGCTATAGTTTTAATTATTACGATAAAAAGTGAAATGACAATTACAGCAATAACAGCCAATAAAATAATCATTCAAAACTCCTGAACTAAAATATTTTAGTTATGAAGAATATTATACATGAATGTGATAAAATATTAAATGGTCGTGTATCAGCATTCTAATTTTTTTTACAGGAGAAACGGGGACTTCAAAATATTTAATGCGATTATTTTTGTGGCCGATATAATAATTATGAAGAAAATAATCTCGATTTTAGTTTCATTCCTCTTGACTCTTACAAGCGCCTTTTCGCAGTCAGATGGTGTAAAGGCATTTAAATCAAATAATCCTGCAGATGCTATACGACTTTTGGAAAGTGAAATTGCAGGCGGTAATATTAGTTCAGAATCTTTTAATTATCTTGGACTGGCATATTTTCAGACTGGTGATTATGAAAAATCAATTGCAGCCTTTGAACGCGGAATGAAAGATGGTCGTTCTGCAAAAAAACTGCTTTATTTTAATGAAGGAAATGTTTGTTTTGCAAAAGGTGATTTTTCTAAAGCAGAATCCTGTTTTTCGTTTGTACTTGCCGCCTCTCCAGATTATTCTCCGGCTCTGCTCAACAGGGCGAATTCCAGATTGAATCAGAAAAATTATTCAGGGGCTTCTGAAGATTATAAAAAATACATAGAGGTGAATCCTGAAGCTTCTCAAAGGGAAGAAATTGAACGGCTTATCGGGTATCTTGACGAAGAGCAGAAATTTCAGGAACTTGAAGCAGAGCGCATAAAAGAAGAAGAACGCAGACTTGAAGAAGAAAATTTGCGGCTTCAGGAAGAAATTGCACGTCAGGAAGCAGAAAGAGCTATGCTTGAGGCTGAAAAACGGGCTGCGGAGGAAGAACGCCGCAGAAAGCTCCTTGAAGATGTTGCAAGTTCTCTTCAGCAGACAGATTCTACCAGTATGACTGCCGGCGCCGAGGATGTAATCGATTACGAATATGAAAGTGAATTGGAATAGGGGAAATATATGAATATTGAAAAAATTGATTTCAAAAATATGGATAAAAAGAAGGTTCTTGCCGCAGTTATAGCCATAGTTCTCTTGCTTTCTCTTGGTGGTTTAGGAATGTCCCTTTTGACGGGAAAAAATGGTTCTAAGGCTGCCAGGGAAAAGACTTTTGCCCTTGTAAACTTATATTATGATAAGGGAGAATATGACAGGGCTTTGGATAAGCTTGAGTCAATCCTGCTTGAAAATCCAAATGATAAAGATGCTCTTTCGCTTATGGAAAAGATTCTTTCTGCAAAGAGCAATGCATTTGGAGAAGGTGGTGGAGTTTCAAATGTAAATTCAAATGTCAATGTAACTCTTGATACTGACGGACTTCAGGATGCAATGCAGTCTTCCCTTGATATGATGAAGGAGCAGCTTGAAAAGAATAACGAAAACCTTCAGAAGCAGATTGCTAAAAATAATGAAGAAGCTGAAAAGACTCAAAAGGCGATGGCTGATTTGATTAAAAAACAGCAGGAACAGGCTGCCCTTGAAAAACAGCGGCAGGAAGAACTTTTGAAAAAACAAAAGGAAGCTGAGGCTGAAAGAAAAAAGACAGAAGAACTTAGAAAAAAAGAAGAGGCAGAACGCAAAAAGGCTGAAGAAGCCAAGTTAAAAAAGAATGCTGCTGTTCGAAAAGAAATTTCCGGCGTAAACGATGAAATCCAGCAGGGAAAATCTTCTTTAAATTCTGGAAATGTTGATGCAGCTATCGCTCATTTTACAAATGCCTCTAATATGCTTCCTGTTGCGGATGGAGACCCGGAATACGAACCAGAATTCAGTGCAAGCAAAAATTCTGAAATTGCGGGGCTTTTGTACGACGCTTCTCAGAAGGCTTCTTCTCCGGATGATAAAAAACGCCTTGAAGATATGGCCGTTCAGTATGCACAGAAAGCTGTTTCAATGGATCCAAAGGCTTCGGAAAGTCTTTATATTCTTGGAATGGATTCCTATGGAAAGAAAAACTATCAGAAGGCTCTGGATTATCTAACAAAAGCCGTTGAAAACAATAATTCAAATTCTCTCTATTACTACAATCTGGGACGAGTTCAGTTTCAGATGAAAAAGTTTACGGAAGCAAAGTATTCGTTTTCAACTTCATGCCAGCTTGACGGCACTTATGCGCCTGCCCGTTATAATTTGGGAATTACAAACAAACGTCTGAATGATGTAAAAGCCGCATTAAGTGATTTTAGAAAGGTTCACGATATCGATAGTCACCATGAAAATGCATATCTTGAAGAAGCTCGTATTCTTGTAAAAATGAATGATTTTGCAGGCGCAGAAAATGCATATCGGAATGTAATCCGCCTGAATAATACGAACCGCAATGCTTTGAATGAACTTGGTACGGTTTACAGTAACCAGAAAAAGTTTGCAGATGCAGAAGCTTCTTTCAGACAGTCTCTTGCTCTCCTGCAGGCTGGAAATGATGATCCGCTTACATATTACAATCTTTCTACTGTACTTTTTGAGCAGAAAAAAACAGATGATTCTGTAGCTTATGCAAAAAAAGCTTATGAATCTTCATCCCTTATCAAGGATGTGAATGCCCGTGCAAATATTGTTTACAATTACGCCTTGATTTGTGATAAAACCGGAAATACGGAAGAAGCAATCAGTAAGTATTCTGAAGTTTTAAAGCTTAGCCCGTCACATTTGAAAACTCTCATAAATCTGGGTGTAATGTACATGGGTATGAATCCTCCTGATGCAGATATGGCTCTTTCTTTGTTCCTTAAGGCTTTTGCTCAGGATAAGAATAATTTTGAAGTAAATAACAATTTGGGAAGTGCATATCTTTCAAAAGAAGATTATGCGAACTCAATAAAATATTTCCAGATTGCGTTGAAGCTTGAGCCAAAGAATAATGAAGTCCGCTATAATCTTGCAAAGGCATTTGCTTCCGACAGACAGTTTGATAATGCGCAGACAACCTACAAAGAACTTTTGAAGCAGCAGAATGATAACTGGGATGGTTATATCGAACTGGCAAAGGTTACAATGGCCCTTGGCGATAATGCTATGGCAGAAAAATATCTTCAGGTTGTGCAGATAAAAGCTCCGAATCATCGTAAAAATGAAGTCGAAGCTTTACTGCGTTCAATAAAATAATTACAGCCTATGAGTCTGTGCGGCGGACAAGGGCAAAAAGATTTTGTTTTGTGATTGTTGTGTAGCACGGACGGCCATGCGGACAGTGAGGGTCGGGGAGTTTTAATGCTCCCTGAACAATTTCGTCTGCTGCACTTTCGTCGAGTTTGTATCCGTCTTTTACGGCTGCTTTACAGGCTGTCATTGCAGCAACGGAATAAATCAAATCTCGTGGCGCAACTTTATTATCCAAAAGAAGGTGTCGTAAATCTTCTTCTGTTCCCTTCCAGCGTTCATGTACTGTAGAAAAACTCCATAATCCGTTTCCATTTGTGCTGCATTCAAAACCGATTTTTTTGAGTTCTTCCTGGATAGATTTTAGATAGTCGTCTTCTTTTTGTGATTCTGTCTGAATTTCGTAAGGAAGAAGAAGATTCTGGCTGCTGGAAGGATTCTGCATGATTTTGTCAAAAATCATCCGTTCGTGGGCGGCGTGCTGGTCAATCAGATAAAGTGTGTTGTCTTTTTCTGCAATGAGGAAGGTTCCCAATGCATTTCCGATATATCGGGCTTTTTCTTCTGTTTGTGTGTTTTCAATCTGCGTGTTTTCAGTTTGTGCCTGCTGAATAACGGATTCTTGTACTGCCTGCACGGTTTCTGTTTTTTCCGGGGCTTTATTTCCCTCGTAAAGAGCAATAATTTTTTCAATTTTTTCTTTTACGATGCTTCCGGTTGATTCAGTCTGTTTAGAGTCGCGAACCGGGAGGCCAAAAAAGCTATCCGGCTTGTGTTCAATCTTGTATGAGGAATTGATTGCTGAACCCGACTGTTTAGAAGAAAAACCGTTCCAGCCGGGATTTTTTGCATTGGAAATAAAGGTTCTTTCTGAGATTCCTCCAAAATATCGGGAACGATTTCCTGTTGAAAAGGTTGAACTGAGTGCCTTTTCTGCAAGCTGAGCCGGCGAAAATAGCTCCTGCGTTTGATATTTTTCTTCTTTTGGGGAGGAAGATTTCATTGTGGAATTTGTGTATTCCTGGAAAAAGGCTTTTACTGCGCTGCTTATTCCATGGTGAATCGGCGCTATATCCTTGAATCTGACTTCTTTTTTTGCCGGGTGAATATTAAAATCAACGCAGGAAGGCTTTACAGTGATGAATGCGGCTGCGACTGGAAAATTTCCGTTTGGAAAATACCCCTGACTTCCGTATTCAATCGCCTGAATAAGCGAATATTCCTGGATTTTTCTTCCGTTTACAAAAATGTGTATGTCTTTTTTATTGCTTCGGAATACTCCCGGTTCGCCAATTACAATTTTGAAAGACCATTCAGGGTCTGCGCCAGGGGCTCTTCCTGTAATTTCTGAAAAAAGTGAAACAGATTCTTTTAATTCCATTCCTGAAACAAAGCGTTCGCACAAGGTTTGCCCTGCAGGAAGATCTAGTTTTAGTTCTCCATCCTGAATGAAGCGGAATGCTTTTTCCGGCTGAGGAAGGGCTTTTTCTGTAAAAGTTCCCCTGCACATAATTGCTTCTGAAGCTGGGCGTTTTAAAAACTGTCTTCGTGCCGGAAAATTTTCAAAAAGTCCTTCTGCATTTACGATTGTGCCTTCTAGAGGTGCTGCCGGTTCGATTACGTGATCTTCTGTAATCGATGCCCGCATTTTATTTCCGCCGGAAATAATTGAAAGTCTGCAAACGGCGGCAATGGATGCAAGTGCTTCTCCGCGGAAGCCGAGAGTTGAAAGGTTCAGTAAATCTGTTTCCGTAGAAATCTTACTTGTTGCATGAGGTCTGGCGCAGGTTCTTAAATCTTCTTCGGTGAGACCTGAACCGTTATCTACAACGCGAACTTTTTCAATTCCGCCGCCTTGAATTTCTACAGTGATGCGGTCTGCACCAGAGTCGATTGAATTGTCCATAAGTTCCCGGACGATAGCATTCGGGCGGTCAATTACTTCTCCGGCTGCGATTTTTCTTGCGACTTCTGCTTTTAAAAGGCGAACGGGATTTCTTTCACTCATTTACTGTCTTGTTCCCTGAGCCGGAGCTCCTGCAGAACCGTCTGTTAATCCGGAAAACAAATCCATCTGCGGTTCAATATTGTTTGCAGGATCTGGCTGATTCATAAGCTGCTGGATTTTACCTTCGATGGCATCTATTTCTTTTTCCATTCCCCGGGCAAGCTTGATTCCTTCTTCAAAATCTTTAAGAGCTTCTTCCAGAGAAATGTCGCTTCTTTTTATGTCTGCAGTAAGTTTTTCAAGTTTTTCAAGATTTCCTTCAAAATTTGTCATGGTATTTTCCTTGTTTTTTAGTCTATTCAGTTTTTAAAACCTGGGCTGTAATTTTTCCTTTTGCCGGAACTATTTCGATTTCTGCTCCCGGGCTTACTTCTGATGAATCGCGAAGAATTTTATTTGAATCCTTTATGCGAACCATGCTGTAGCCGCGGTCAAAAATCGTTTGCGGACTGGCATTTTCCAGAACTGTAACACAGTTGTCGATTATTTGCCTTGTATCGCGTAGCTTGGAATTAATGTTTTGAAACAGTGCGTCCTTTGCATTATCGAAGCGGGAAAGAAGCGGAATTTCAATTGAGCGGAATTTAAGTTCAAGATTCTGCGGGTCAAAGCTTTTTATCGTAAGACGTACCTTTTGAACCCTGTTCATGGCTTCCTGATAAAAAAACTGCGAATATTGCATGAGCGCTGCCTTTACTTTTGCCAGCTCTGGAACTGTAATTTCTGCCGCAGCCGAAGGAGTAGGTGCTCGCAAATCTGCAGCATAATCGCTCAGCGCCCAGTCAATTTCGTGTCCAACTGCACTTACAACTGGAATTTCGCTTTCGCAGATTGCCCGAACAACGCTTTCTTCGCTGAATGGAAGCAAATCTTCAAGAGAACCGCCTCCGCGCCCAACTATGAGCACATCGCATAGTTTTGCACGGTTTGCATTTCGTATCTGGCGCACAATTGTTTCTGCGGCTTCGGCTCCCTGTACAAGTGCTGGAAGGACTACAACCGAAACACATTTATTTCTGCGTTTTGTAATTTGGAGAATATCTCTGAGTGCGGCGCCGGTGGGGCTTGTTACAACTCCGATAGTTTCCGGAAAAAGCGGTAATTTTTTCTTGCGGCTTTGATCAAAAAGACCTTCTGCGGCGAGCATGCGTTTTCTTTCTTCAATCATTTTCAGAATTGCACCTTCGCCGCTTATGCTCATCTTTGTGATTACAATCTGATATTTTCCCTGGGGACCGTATACCGAAAGTTTACCGGTTACCTGAACCTTCATTCCGTCTTTTGGAGCAAAACTAAGATAGGTTGCAGAGCCTCGGAACATTACTGCGCTTATGACACTGTTCTGGTCTTTTAAGTTAAAATATAAATGTCCGGAAGAATTCGGGCGGTAATTTGAAATTTCGCCTTCAAGATTTATAGTCGGAAAGCCTTCCAAAAGTTCTTTTATTAAATTGTTTAGCTCTGTTACAGAAAAAACTTTGTCGGGAGGCAGTGGCATCTGATTCATATAATAATTTTATACATTCAGTTCAACTTGTTCAACGGGAAAGCCGATAAGTAAACGATGAAAACTCTTGTAATTTTATTTGTATCTTCTAACTCTTTACATATATTTGATGATATTTTTGAAGGAAAATCGTCTTTTGAACGTTCATTGGACTGGGCGGAAAGTGTCAAAAAAATCACCGGTTCAGAAACAGTAATTTTTGCAGACTCGGCCTCAAAAAACGAAGCTTTTTCACTTCTAGAAAAATACGGAAACAAGGCGTCCTGCTATTATGAGGAAGAATGGAATGTTCAAAAGTTGTTCGAAAGATTAGCAGCTGTTGGAAAAGAAAAAGATGCCGAAACAATACTTTTTGCCTGGGCCGACCAGCCGTTCTTAAATTACGAAATTACAGAAAAAATTCTTTCTGATCACGAAGAATATTCGGCAGAATACACTTTTGCAGACGGATACCCGGACGGACTTTGCCCTGAAGCATTGAACACCGGTACCTGCAGAATTCTTAGCGAGCTTGCAAATACCGTGCAAAAAGAGACTGGAGAAAAACTGGTTACAAGAACAAGTATTTTTGATTTGATTAAAACGGATATAAATTCCTTTGAAATTGAAACTGTAATTTCTGATGAAGATTACCGCTCGTTCCGTCTGCACTTAAATTGCGGAACAAAAGGAAATATGATTGCCTGCAGAGAACTTTTTAACCTGGAAATAGAAAATGATTCTATCGAAGAGCTTTCAAAAAAAGCGGTTTCCTGTGAACGGATTTTAAAAACTGTTCCTGCTTATTACGGCATTCAGATTACTGACCGCGTAAATGTCAGTTCAATTTATAAACCGGCTGATTGTGAAAAACTCGACGGAAAAACTTTTATGCCGTTATCCGATTTTAAAAAGCTCATAAAAAATATTACGGCATTCAGCGAAACTGCTGTAGTAAGTCTTTCTGCCTGGGGAGAAGCTTTAGCACATCCTGATTTTGTAGAAATGGTTCGAACTGTTCTTTCTGAACCGGAACTTTCCGTTCTTATTGAAACTGACGGACTTTGTGTTACTGAACAGATTGCTTCTGAAATAAAACAGATAACAGATTCAATTTCTGCCCGTGAAAGCGGTGGAGAAGTGCGCGAAAAAATCTACTGGATTGTAACTTTGGATTCTTTTACACCGTTAAAGTATGCAGAAGTGCATGGCGGAAAAGATTTTTACCAGAAGGCATTTAATTCCGTTTCTCTGCTTGAAAAATATTTTCCGAATGTGGTTTACCCTCAATTTACCCGGATGAACGAAAATGAATCTGAATTGGAAGGCTTTTTCCGTTTCTGGTCTGAAAAGCAGAGTCCTAGTGCAGGAAAACTTATTGTTCAGAAGTACGATACTTTCTGCGGTGCATTACCGGAACGAAAACCGGCAGATCTTTCGCCGTTGGAAAGAAATCCCTGCTGGCATATTCGGCGCGATATGAATATTCTTGTCGACGGTTCTGTTACTTTTTGCCGGTCATGCGTAAAAAATAAGATTATTGGAAATGCTTTTTCCGAAAAACTTGAAGATATCTGGAAAAAGCTGGATAGCGAAGTTAAATGCCATATGGAAAATAAATATTTAGATTTTTGCAGGAAATGTGATGAATACTATACCTTCAACTTTTAATGAATATCAGATAGATCGTACCGTTCTTGGCGGAAAGCAGCTCAATCCTAATTCTTCTCTGGATTTGTCCGTTATTATGCTCAACTCGAATGGAAGTCATTTGAGGGCGCAGATGTTTGAAAATCTTTTGAATAACGGAGTAAAAACTGTTGTTTCTGTTGAACCAAATTCAGAAAGCTATAATGTAGAAGAGCTTTCCCGTCGTTACCCTGCAGTAAAATTTTTAATTCCCCGTGAAAAAGCAACTGACGGTGTTTTGATAAATATGGCTATGGCGGAAGTGGATTCAAAGTACGTGCTTATTTTGCGAGACAGTTTCCATATTCCGGCTGGATTTTTATCAAAAAATCTTGTCGAAAACCTAATTTCATCGGATATCTACTGCATCGTTCCCCGCGTTGTTACTTCAACTGGTTCCGGAGTAATTACGAATTTTTCTCCGTATGCGCGGCATGGCAAATTTAAAATCGTTCCGAATCCGCTTACCCAGGATTCTCTTCCGACTTTGTATCCGTTGAATTTTATCGGTTTTTATAACCGGGAAAAATTTATTCAGCTTGGCGGATTTGATTATACAATTACTTCGCCGTACTGGCAGAATGCAGATCTTTCTTTGCGTTCCTGGTTATGGGGGGAAAGAACCTGCATTACAACAAAGTTTCAGATTTCGTATTCGGAAGAAGTTCCTGTTGAAGATACAACAAGTAATCATACTTATC
>CAMHIV010000024.1 GCA_946185185.1 uncultured Treponema sp.
CTTACGGTGTAACTGTTTTTTGCTTCCTTGTATTCTTTCATATCCTGGTGGATAACTTGATTTGCAGTTCTTCCCTTGATGCGGCTTCCAGCTGTAAGAATTTCGTGACCGATTGTTTCAATATCAAGGTCAGTAATGTTTGCAAGGTATTCTGCTGTCTGACGGTCAACTTCTGTTGTTGTTGTAGATTTTAATATCAAAGTGTCGCTCAAAATTCCGCAGAGAAGAAGGCTTGCGATATCCTTTGGAATCGGGATTTTTGCTTCCTGATAAAGAGTTGTAATTATTGTTGAAGTTGAGCCAATCGGTTTATTGATAAAAGTAATTGGATAGGCTGTTGAAAGAGGTCCGATTCTGTGGTGATCGATTACTTCCTGAATTTTATAGTGTTCAACACCTTCTACAGCCTGAGTCAGTTCATTGTGGTCTACAAGAACAAGGCGGATATTTGGTTCGTTTGTAAGATCGTGTTCTGAAATAATACCAATTACCTTATTATCTGAATCTACGACAGGAAGACGGCGAATTGGTGATTCAAGAAGAATTCCTCGGATTTTTGAAATTGTGTCACCCGGCAATACAGCAGGAACTTCTGGATCTGCCATCATGCTTACCGGAGTTGAATAAGCAATCATCATTACTGTGTCGCTTGTGGTGTATGGACTCATGATTACGCTTACACCGTTTTTCTTTGCCTTTTCTTTTAGTTCTTTTGAAAGAATAAAGCCTGATGTGATGATAAGAAGTTTGATTTTATTTTCGATGCAGAGCTCATAGATTTTTTCGCGGTCGCTTGTGATTACGATAAGGTTTTCACTTGAACGGGCTTCGAGCATTTCTTTGAAAGTTTCGTCACTGGCTCCACCGGCAAGAATTGATGCCTTGAAAATGTCGTTCTGATTATTTACAACAAGAGGCTGAGCATTCATTGTTTTGATGATGAGGTCGATACTGGTTGAAATGTTTGTTTTTAATTCAGGGTTCAAGAGAATCAAAAGCTTTTGTGCAAAAGCAGAATAGTGCAGCAAAGATTTGTAATGACCTTCTGAATCTACAACTGGAAGGGCGCGAAGGTTGTTTGCCTGCATTTTAGCGATTGCAGCCCATACAGATTCATCTTCGCGTACTGTTTCTGTTGTATCCTGCATAAAATATTCAACTTTTGGAGTCAGGTTGGAAAGGTATTTAGGAGACTCAACATTGAATCTTTTGTAGATATAATCTGTCTGCGGATTAAAATGTCCTGCCCGGGCAGCCTTGTAATTATCAAAGCCCTGAAGTTGTTTGAGTTTTGCATACGCTGTTGCCGAGACGATAGAATCGGTGTCAGGGTTTTTGTGTCCAAAAATGTATACTGTCTTATTCATAATTTCCTTCTATTTCGTTGAACAAGGCTTCGTAGAGTGTTGCCTTGTCGTTATTTGTTGCTTTTATAGTTTTTGACATCTCTCTTGCAAGGTATAGTGTTACTCTGAAGCCCAAAATAGGACGTTTTTCGCAGAGTTCAAGAAACTTTTTTCCGGAAAGCGCCAGCGTGCTGCAATCTGAACTTGCTGTTACAGTTGCCGAGCGAGGTTCATTTGTGATTAGTGCATTTTCGCCAAAAAAAACATCTTCTTTTGAAGAAAGATTTGCCAGGGCTATTGTATCTCCAGCCGGTGTTTTGCGTGAAATCATTACATTGCCGGAGTAGAGAATATAGCACAAATCGCCTTTTGCTCCTTCTTTTATGATTACATCACCTTTTTTAAATTTCTTTATGGTGATGATTTCGTATACCGACTGTAATATTTCAACATCATCTTTGTTTTTAATGTTGAAGCTTGAAAAAAGCGGAATTGATGCAATTTTTGGAAGAACTGTTTCAAAATTATCTTTATCCATTTTCTAGAACTCCACTGGTTTTCCGCGTACAAAAATTGCCTTTGTGTTTCTCATTATTACATAGTCATCCGGCGGTGTTAAAACCGGTTGATTTGGTTTTAAGAGTTTTACTTTATTCAAATTTCCAACGATTGCCTTGATGTCCGGATTTTTCTGTGCTTCCCGAAGAGCATCTTTTCGTCTCTGGTGAAAATTGCCTGTGTTCAAAAGAAGACCAATCAATACCTTTGGATAATTAAGGCTTCGTTTGTATTCTGCATAAGTTTTTCCGATATACGAGTGAGGAATATCTTCGATTAGAATTCCAGAATCTGCATCATCGGAAATTAATGCGCGCATTACATTTGAATATCCCATTCCGCCGGAAGCGCTTGCAAGAAGGTTGTGTTCATAGTCGGTTGTAAGAATGATTTCATCGCAGTGTGCCATTCTAAGGTGCTTTTCGAATTTAGAATCAATAAGTTCAGCAGCAATATACATTCCTGGATTTATATTCGACATTGAAATTACGGCAAGGACTGTTCGAGAATCTATTTCCAGGTCTGAATATTTTTTTGAATGGTCGGAAATTATAAGGGCTCTTTCTGCAGTTTCGATTTTTGCGCGCTTCAAGACCTTTTCGTCTGCAAAATCACCGGATACGTAGTGGATTTCCTTAAAGCGGTCTACATCCAGGAGTTCTTCAATTTGTTCAGATGGTGCTTCATTTATGAGTACAATCATGTCCGGGGTGATTTCCGGGTTTGTATTAATAATATTATCAAGAATTTTTTCAAATCCGCTTCGCCAGCCGCAAAGCAGAAAGTGTCCTTTTATATTTTTAATTGCCATAAGCCCCTTTTCCTTTTTCATCTGAATATCCATGAAGTAAGATGCAAGTTTACCGGTAACAATAGAAAGAACCAGCATTCCGAAAATCAAAAGCAAAAGGCTTGCGATTCGTCCTGGAAGGCTGGCCGGTGAAAATTCATAATATCCGGCAAGAATTGTAACCATCGTAAACCAGATGGAATCCCACAAGGATTCGATTCCGGCCTCAGTTTCTGTTCTGAAATTTACGATTGTAATTGCGCACAGAACGGCCGTAATAAAAAGCCAGAACCAGGTGAGCGGATTTTTGAGAGTGTACCTTAAATTCCTTATAATTTTTTTTGTAAACTTTCCACTTTTTTTGGACATCTCTGAAATATATCAAAAAATAATCATTTTTTCTATAACAGGCGAAAAAGTTTTAATTTGTTCATTTTTCTGAAAAATCTTTTGCGTATTCTACCAGTTCCGGGTGGTATTCAAAGTGCATGTTGTCCCACACCGCCCAGGTTCCGCCCCAGACAAATCCTTCTTCCCAGAAAATGTCGATTAATCGCTGAGGTGGCATCCATCTTTTGGAAAGCGGTGTCATAAACCAGTCATCCGGCCGAAGCTGTTTTTGCCAAGCCCAGTAAATTATTTTTTGATAATAGCCACGGGGAAGAACGTCTACTGCAAGTCCAATGCTGTGAAAGGACCGTGATTGTGTATCACGTACTGTTCGCCAGTTAAAACCGTCCGTGCGATTCAAAGTTTTGAAAAACAAAGATATTTCTTCATCTCGTGGAAGTGCCATTGCTTTTTCGTGGACTTTTTTTAAATGCGGAGAGATTTTTTCGTGAACATTTGCGCTCAGCGTTAGAAATTTTATATTTTCGATATGGGATTCAGTGCTTACCCTTGTTTCGCAGTCAAAAATGACGTTGTATAAAAACGGAGGGTCTATAGCACCGTTGGTTCTGTTTTCTTTAGAAGTAAAATCCTTTATTTTTTTGATATCTTCTTCTGTAAAATTTTCCGGATCAGGAACGGTTCGGTTATACTTGTAAAGAAGCCTTCTGTAATTTTCTTTTTCAGAAAGCTTTTCTTCCGGTAAAAAACGGCTTTCGCACCAGTAAAGCTCCTGAGTTTTTGTTTTCCCATTTGATTGTGTTGCGGTAACTGTTATTTTCCAGTCGTCTTTTTCTTCGTCGTATTTCGGGGAAAAAAGAACATCGGGGTAAGCTCGTATAAAATATTTTAAGTTTTGCGGAAACTGCTTTTGCTGTTCTTTGTTCAAGAATGAATCATCCGGATGAAAATCTCTCTGTCCCAAAGCCGCTGCTGAGGAAAGAAGAATAAGAAGCTTGATTATCGATGCAAAAACTGTTTTTCTCATGCCCGGATTAGAATATCTCCTTTACGGCATTCATGTATTTGTTTCCGCGGTCAAATTCATTTGTAAACATTCCAAAACTTGTAGCACCCGGACTAAATACAACTACATCTTCTTTGTGCTGTGTTTGTGCAAGTTCATTTTTCAGTTCTGTAAGCATTTCGTTAAGGCTGTTGAATGGTCCCTTGTATTGAATTTTTGCCTCGTTTAGAGAAGGCAAAAGTTTGTCTGTCGCTGTTCCGCCAAGAAGATAGAGCGATTTTACTGGATATTTTGCGTTTGTTTTTCCTGTAAGTGTGTCTGCCAGTGGTTCAAGGCTCAATCCCTTATCCGTCCCTCCTGTAAGAAGGTAAACCGGCTTTTCAAAAGACTGACTTGCGGCTGCGGCAGCTTCCGGAACTGTGGCGCAGGAATCATTGTAGAACTTTACACCGTCTTTTTCGTGGAAGAATTGAAGGCGGTGATCAATTCCCGGCCAGGATTCAATTATTTCTGCACATTTTTCAGCTTCTACACCCATCAGGCGCAAAACCATTGCCGCATTAAGGGCGTTGATTTTCATGTGCTCGCCGGGAACACTCAGTTTCTGCATTATAATTTCAGGTTCTCGCATTCCAGGGAGAAGAATTTTTCCAAAGGTATTTCCGCTGGAATCTTTTGTCTGGAATACTCCGTGAAAACCGGGATTTTTACTCAAAAAATCTTTTTCATCTGAAACAACATTTGCATAACGCAGAACCTGAGCTTTTGTTTCATTTGCAAAGAAGTTTCCCCAGGTACCACCACATTCAGGACCGGTTCCCGGCTCATCGCCTTCAAAGTCAAAAATTGAATAATCTTCGCATGTCTGATCTGAATAGATTAGTCGTTTATCTGCAACATACGGTTCCATTGCGTGGTACCAGTTCTGGTGGTCCGGAACAATTTTTGTGATTATGCTGATTTTTGGTTTTAAAGAACCTCGTCCACGTAAATCTGCAAGCTGCCAGCTGGAAAGTTCCAGTACAACGGGAGTGTTTTCGGTTGTTTTTTCAAGAAATGTAAGTGGCGAAACTGTAATGTTTCCGCCAAGAAATGCAGTAAAGCCTGCTTTATTCAAACCATACCAGGTAGCGCTTACTGTAGAACTTTTTCCCTTGCTTCCTGTAACTGCGATTATCGGAGCCTTTGTAAAGTGAAGAAAAATAGAAATGTCTGTTTCTATCGCCTTTGCAGCTGCAAGATATTTGTTTCCTTCGATTTTTACACCCGGATTTTTAATAACGCAGTCTGCATTTTCAAAGTCTTCGATTCTGTGTTCACCAAGGCGGTAAGTAAGATGAGAAATATCAAGTTCTTTGTCAGCCTGGAGCCGTTCAATTGTCGGTTTTAACTGTTCTTCTGTTTTCATATCGGTCGCGATTACATTTGCACCGTGTTTAAGAAAGAATCTTACGCAGGCTTCTCCACCGCCGTTTAAGCCCAAGCCCATTACGGTAATATTCTTTCCCTTGATGTCGTTTAATGTATTAAATACGCAGCCTTTTTTATATGAAAACATATTATTCCTCTTTTATCGGGATGTTGTTAGTTTTGTTTTTGTTCCAAAGCGGATAACAGCTTCTTTTATGAGAAGTTCTGTAAGGTCTGTAAATTCAAGTCCTGCTTTTTCGCACATTTTTGGAAACATACTGATTTTTGTAAAGCCCGGCATGGTATTGATTTCGTTGAAATAAAGTTCATTTGTGTCTTTATCGATGAAGAAGTCAACACGACTCAAACCTGCGCAGTCCAAAGTTTTATATGCTTTTACGGCAGAAGAGCGCACTGTTTCGATTAAATCTGTAGAAAGATCTGCAGGAATTCTGAGAGATGCACCATTCGGGTCGTTGTATTTTGCATCAAAGTCGTAGAATGTGTGAGTAGGAATAATTTCCCCTGGGATATAGGCTTTTACAGCTTCGAATTCGTTGTCAGCGTGTGCAGTAGAAGAATTACCTGTTACGGAACATTCGATTTCGCGTGCATTGATAGATTTTTCGATTAAAACCTTGTCATCCCAGCAAAAGGCTTCCATAAGATAGAATGAAAGTTCCTTTTTGTTAGTTGCTTTATTTGCGCCGTTTGAGGAACCAGCACAGCAAGGCTTGATAAATAATGGAAATCCTAATTCGTCGATGCAGCGCTGGAAAATCTCGTCATAACGGTGACTGTCGTTTAAATCGCTTCGTTTCATGCAGATGTATGGAACAACAGGAATTCCTGCAGTCTGAAGAACCTGCTTTGTTTTTTCTTTATCCATTGTAAGGGAGCTTGCCATTGTTGTGCAGCCTACAAATGGAATTTCTGCCATTTCCAAAAGACCCTGGATTGTTCCGTCTTCTCCGTTTGTTCCGTGAAGGGCAGGGAATACAACGTCTGTTTCAAACGCATCGCTGAGGGTTCTAAAGCATTTCTTTCCAGCTCCAGGAATTACAAATA
This sequence comes from uncultured Treponema sp., assembly GCA_946185185.1. Taxonomy (GTDB): domain Bacteria; phylum Spirochaetota; class Spirochaetia; order Treponematales; family Treponemataceae; genus Treponema_D. The sequence continues at coordinate 6,530 of CAMHIV010000024.1, forward strand.
CTGCCTTTGCTTCGTCTTCGTGAATCTGGAAGGCTGCGTTTTCGTCGGAAAGAATGCGGCTTAATTCTGATTCTGGCTGCAAAAACCATTTCCCGGCTTTTGAAATTCCGATAAGTGTGAGCTTGTGATTTTTTGAAAGACCCCGGGCAATTGCTGCTGCTGAAATCAAAGAAATTTCGTGTTCTCCACTTTTTCCGCCGTATATCAATGTTACATTCATAGATTTCTCCAATTATTTATATCCAAGTTCTGCGAGTGCCGACTCTGCTTCTTTTATTTCGTCGTATGGCATCGTAAAATCCTTGTAGATTATCGAATTTTCATGGCTTTTCCCCAGAAGAAGAACAATGTCTCCTTTCTGTGCTTTTTTAAACGCTTCACGGATTGCCTTTTGTCTTTCGTGGATTATAAAAAGATTTTCATTAAGCTTTTTGCCTTCTTTTTCTGCTCCTGCAGCAATATCCTTCAGCAGGGTAACAGGATCTTCGCCTCGAGGGTCTTCATCTGCAAGAATAATTGTATCGCAGAATCTTGCAGCTATTGCACCCTGGAGCGGTCGTTTTGTCAAATCCCGTTCTCCACCGCTTCCAAATACGCAGATCATTCTTCCTGAACAGCGTTTTCTGATTGGCGGGAATATTGTTTCGAAAGAGCTTGGTGTATGGGCATAGTCGATAACAAGTTCAAACGGCTGGCCTTTTTCGATTAAAGTCATGCGTCCTTTAATTGGTTTTAATTGAGGCACAAGGGAAGCGATTTCTTCAAAGGATTTTCCAGTTACAGAAGAAACAGCTGTAATCGAGGCCATTATGTTATATGCATTGAAAGCGCCTGGAAGCTTTGCCTGAACCTGAATTCTTTTGAACTCCCGCGGAATTACCGGGTCAAAATTTACCGGATATGAAGCATCGGTTCCATCAGTTTCGATAGTAAAATCCAGTCCAAATCTTGCTGCGGCAATATTTAGTGCCTTCATGTAGCGCAGATTGTCTGGAATTTTTGGAAGTGCCTCTGCTTCTTCACCGGATTCGGCAGCGGCTTTTCCGGCTTTTCCAAGGGTTGTAAAACCGTATACATGCTTTTTTGTAGAATTGATAAAGAAGTCTGAACTTGGATCTTCAAGATTTACAATGCCGATTGATGGAACTTTTACATTTTCGCCGGCAATTGTTTTTATGTGATTGTGTTTGTCCAAAGCTCTGAACAGATTTGCTTTATCGTTTCTGTAAGTTTCAAAGTTTTTATGGAATTCAAGGTGTTCAAGTGTTACGTTCATGAATACGCCGCAATCAAAAAGTACATTTCCAAGACGGTTCAATTTTGAGGAAAGTCCATGACTTGAAGATTCTACAACGGCATATTTGCATCCGTTTTCCAGCATTTCATTCAAATGATGATGAATTATAGGCGCTTCCGGAGTTGTCTGATGCTGAGGATTTGGCAAAGCTTCTCCACCAAAGGAATATTCTACAGTTGAAATAAATCCGGCTTTTTCACCAGCTAGACGTAAAAGCTGCCAGATGAAGGAAACTGTAGAAGATTTTCCTTCTGTTCCTGTAACACCGATTACAATAAGCTTTTTGGAAGGAGAATCGTAGAAACAGTCTGAAAGAGGAGACATTGAAAATCTTGCATCCTGAACTTTTATAAAAGCCGGAAATACAGTTTGAAATTTTGCTCTGTCTACCGGCTGTCCGTTTGTATCTTCTCCAACAAGACTGTTTAGGTACATTTTTGCAATAATTTTTGAAGCTTTTTCTTTTACAACGTCTGAAAGTTCACCCTGAAAAACTATGGCAGAGGCGCCTTTTTCGATAGCTTGAGGGATGAATTCGTTTCCGTTGATGTGAGTTCCCGGGAGAGCAAAGTACAAAGAACCTTCGCTTACTTCTCTAGAATCAAAAACAAGGTTTGTAACAGCTATATGAGCAATATCTGCATCTAAAACAGGAGTTACACCGTCCGCTGCCACCGCCTGATGAGCTATTGATGGAAGCAGTTGAGATAACAATTTCTGCATAATAAACCTGTACGGTATTAAAGAATAAGTCCGCCCACCGCAGACTTTTTAAAGTTTAGCGTTTTGCCGCTGGTTTTCCAATACTTAATTTTTCTTCCATTCCCGTGTAAAAACAGGAACAAGCATTCCTCCGATTGCATTTCCGGTAACTACAGTAAGAATAACAAGAAGATTTTGAACAGTAAATGCGTTTGCAAATCCGTTGGCAGCTCCGTTATAGAAGGAGTTTGCAATTGAGTGATCAAATCCGCTCAAAATGAACACCGGAATATAAATAAAACAGCCGATCTGAGAACCTTTTTTCCATGCATCAACAGCAAGAAACATTAAAAGTCCGCAGAAGATTCCTGTGATAAGAAGCCGCAGAAGTGGAGCAGAAAGTTTTGCTTCGTACAATTTTTTTGCAGGCTCAACTATGCACGGAAATGCATAAGAAGCTACGATTCCAAGAAGGTATGTCGTAAGCAGGTTGAACACAAGAATGAGAACGACAAGCTTTATGTATTCAAAATCCTTGAAGTGGTATGCGATGTAACCAACTTTTCCTGTATAGAGGTTGAATCCGTAAAGGCAGATTGTGTAAAGGCCTGCTGCAAATAAAACAGCCCCCAGGGGAGCCCATCCTTTTGCCATGCAGGAAAGATAGATAGTTCCTCCCACGGAAATCATAATTCCGGAAAGGACAGAAAGTTTGATATTGTTAAACATGATTTACCATTATATCACGATTTGAAAAAATAAAAAATATCAAACTACTCTGTCATGCGCTCTTTGAATTCAAGACACAGCATCGTAATGTCGTCAAATTGAGGAGCGGTATCAACAAATTTATCGATATCAGCTTTTACTCCGATTACAACGCCTTTTACATCCTTGTCTGTAAGTGTGTTGAGGGATTTATCCAGCCTTTCGTCGCCAAAAAGCTTTAGTTCTGCATTTGTCGCTTCTGTAACGCCGTCTGTGTATTGGAAAATTTTATCTCCCGGTTCAAGTGTTATTGATGCGCTTTTGTATTTCATTCCCTCCATGCCGGCCAGAATGAAAGCTGCAGGAATTTTCTTTTCTGTAAATTTTCCATTATGAAGAATGTACGGCGATTCATGACCTGCGTTTACATAGCGGAATTCCCCGGTAGCGAGATCCAGAACGCCTTCGAATGCCGTAATAAAGAGTCCTGCTCCATTTGCTTCGCAGAGCATTCTGTTCACTGTTGTAAAAACTTCTCCTAAATCAGCACCTGGCAAAGTGTGGTCTTTTATAAGTGTTTTACCGATTACCATGAAAAGAGCAGCTGGAACACCTTTTCCGGAAACGTCGGCAACTACAATTGCAAGATGGCGTTCATCTACCATGAAGAAATCGTAGAAGTCTCCGCCAACTTCCTTTGCCGGCGTCATCGATGCAAAAATATCAAATTCCTTGCGCTCTGGAAACGGAGGAAAAATAATCGGGAGCATACTTGCCTGAATGTTTGTTGCAACACTCAATTCTGTTCCAATTCGTTCCTTTTCGGCAGTTTCATACATAAGATTTTTCATGTACGACTTAAGATCGCCTGCCATTGTTACAAGAGAATCTGAAAGAATTTCAATTTCGTCTCCAGTGTGGATTTCTGGAGTTTTAAATACTAATGTTTCAGGTTCGCTGTTTCCGTGACTTGATTTAACAAATTCTTCTGCAGAAAGCTTCAGTTTTGAAAGAGGACGAATAACCCTGTGATTTAGCCAGAGTGTAAGAATCAGGATAAAAATTGCTGAAAGAATGATACTTGTTCCAAAAACAATAATCGGGAAAACTCGTAAAAGCTTTTCGATTTCGTCCATGTAAATGTCGACACACATTAGTCCGATTGGATTTCCTTTTGAACTTCGGACAACTATTGCAGTTGTGTAGATGTAGCCCCATTCAGTTTTGTTGGGATAGTAAAGAAATTCTCCCGGTTTGGAGTTTTTGTAATAATCAAGGTATTTCTGTGCGACATCGGAAGGAGTTTCAGAACCGTTCATTTTGCCAAGCCAGACAGGTTTTTCTCCTCGGGCTGCATAATCTTCGTATTCCTTCGGAGTATTTCCCGTGCAGATGTAGCGCTGGTTGTCGGTTTCGTTTGCATTTAGCGGTTCGAACATATAAAGCCAGGCAATCTGAGTGTTTCTCTTGATATAATCAAGACGTTCCCTGAGTTTTTTGAAATTTTCGTCTTCAACCTGTTTTTTTACGGTTTCCTCAATAGAGTCCCAGTCAAAGTCCGAAACTGCGAGGTTTAGAATTGAACATTCGTATTTTCTGTATTCCTTTATCATTTGATTGTAATAAGTTGAGTAGCCGATAATTCCAAGGCATACCGCAAGAACAGTCATAAAAAAAACGATAGAAAGGGATACGCTGACTCTTAATTTTTTTTTCTTTTCCATAAAGAAACCTCCAAAGTTGATATGTTGTGCTGCAATCAGTAATTACTTATCAGTTGCAGAAATAATTCTTTTTTCTTTTTTCAGATTGATGCAAAAGTGCAGGGCACTCAAGATTACAAGAATGACGGTAAAAATACCTGTTGAAAGTGTAATTCGTTTTGAAAGGAATACAAGTGCCATAACCGTAGGTCCAAAGGACTGACCAATAAAATCTGTAAAGTTGAAAATACCCATGGCTTCTGTAATGCCGTATTTTTCACATTCCGGAAGAATTGAAAAATGGGACTGCTGAACTGAGCGACCGAAACCGTTTGCAAGGCCAAGGATGAAAATTGCAATGAGAAGGCCTGTGAAATTTCCCATAATTGCGAAAATTACGCAGGCAACAGCACAGAGCAGAATGGACATATAAGGACTTGCCGCTTTTGTTCTGCTGATGACCCATTTTGTAAGGCCGTTTCCAAGATAAATTGCAAAAAGAGAATAAAGCATCATCAGAACGGCAACCATGACTTCGCTTAAACCGTTTGTATCTGAGTAAATCGGTAAGTAATAATAGACAAAGCTTCCCATAAGAACAAAAGGCGCCTGCACCAGAAGTATATAAGACCAGACCCGGCGATGAGAAAGGAATTTTAAAGTGCGGCGGATAGTTTTGTCCTTTTCGCTGACGGCAGATTTTTTCTCAACAGCAGTATCATTTTTCAGTGTTCTCCATAAGAGAACGAAAATCACCGCGGAAACAGCCCACATTGCTGTAACCATTGGGAAGATTGCGTTTCTTGAGAAATTCGGGGCAAGAGCCGCACCGAAAAGCATACCGAAATTGATTCCCGAAGTCTGAGCTGCATTGTAGGCCGTATAGCCGGCTGTCCTGTTTTTTGGATTCGGAATCTGCGAAACCATAAGATACATTGAATTGGTGGTAAGACCGACGCCGATTCCGTCTAAAACAAGAGCAATGAAAAGCATTACATAGTTTGACGAGAAGAAGAATAGTATAAGGTTTCCCAGCCCTGAAAGGGCAGATCCGAAAATTATAATCTTTTTGTAGCCGATTTTACGGATAATTCCTTCGCAGAAAAGAGCCATTAATCCTACTGCAAAAAGGTTTATGGAAAGTGGAAGGGCCGCAATAAAGCTGGAACAATTTTCTCCCAGAGATTCAAGGGCGCCCTTTGTAACTACCATCGGTAAGAAGGTGGTGGTCATATTGTAAGTTGCAAAAAGGGCGAAAACCATAAGGCGGATGTAGTAATGAGGAAAGGATTTTTCTTCAATTTTTCCAAGGGCCTTCTGATGTTCAAGTTCCATCTGAGCCTGAGATTTTGAAAGAATGTAGGAAAGGGCTTCTCCCATCAAAAGCCAGACGAAAATTACAGTGACAAGAATTCCCAGAAGTACGTTCCGGCGCATTTCGTTAATCTGGCCTGTGAACATGTAGGTTTCCATCATTACGGAAACGACGCCGGAAACCTTTCGTTCGTCGTTCATAACCGGAACTGAAACGTAAATATACGAAGCCGAAGTATCATCCTTTGCCGAGCGGAAAGAAGTTCCGGTTTTGTAAATTTGCTTTATTTCTTCGATTTCGCCTTCCGTAAGGGGAAAATAAGTTCCGATTGCCTGATCAAGATATGCACAGGCGTAGGCACCGTGTTCTTCATCGTATTTGAAAATGTCGCAGTAAACGTTACGGTTTATGTCTAGACTTGGGTCGATTACGTTTTCCATGTTGGAAATCATTTCCCGGTATGCAGGCGATGCAAAGTCCGCAGCAGACTGAATCGAATCCAGTGTTGAAGGCTTTATGGTGTTGGCTACTGAATATGCCATGTTTTCCATCTGAGCGAGAATCTGGTTTTGCATGACTTTAGCAAATTCGTTTGTAAGCCGGAAGGTGATTACGCCTGCAACTGCAACAACGATAATTACCATGTATACGCTGATTCGTTTGATTATGTGAATCTTTCTTTTCATAAAGAAAACAATGAGAGTTATCAAAAGATAAATAAGACATATAACAAAAAGAAGGAAGAACAGAATGAAGACGAATTGCTTTTGAATCATCCTTTTGTTTGTAAGAGGATTTTCAATTTTTGAAAAAGCTTCCGGTGTTACCGTAACAGAGCCGGAATTTTCAAGAACGACAGAAGTTTTTCCTGCTGCAATGTCCAGCTCTTTTACACAGTCGGAATAAAGCTCTGCAAACAGAAGTTTTCCTGAAGAAGGTACTTCAATCCAGTTTGGAAACTCAGATTTTGATGACTTGTAAATAAGTTTTGCTTTTCCAAACTGAATTTTCTGTGAATTGCCGTCATTTTTTTTCAGCTGGGAAACGGCTTTTCCACCTTCAGAAGTGTTTTTTTCCAGAATAAAGAAATTTCCCGGCTTATCCACAGCGTAAAGGTTCCCTTCAGAATCTTCCGTCATGTCGTTTACAAAGTTGAAGGCATTTTCAAACGGAATGGAAAGTCTTTCGCCTTCAGTCTGGTTATTGTTAGTGTCAAAATTAAAAATGTCGATTCTGTCCTTTTCTTTTACGGCATATTTTATTGTTCCGTTTCTAATTGAAAGAAGCATAATTTTATGCTTGTTGACCAAAGACTTGTCGTAAGGGGTGTCCAGATAAGTTGCCTTGTAGCGGCCAGAGGCATCATAAACAAGAACTGCCTCCCGGAAAATCCTGTTTCCATCCCAGGCACCTTCTTTTACATAAACATTACCGTCTTCATCAACCAGAAAATCATCAGCATAGTAAAAATTATCCGGCTGTTTTCCAGATGGAGGCAAAATATGCCGCACCACATTAGATTCTTTTTCCACTACAAGAATTCTGGTTCTCTGATTGTCCAGAATATAACGAAGCGGGCCATAATCACGAACAATATAGGGTGAATTTAGTGAAATTTCTTTTGAAAGCGGAAAATTAATTTCACTTTTATTAAAAAAACAAATCAGCCCAAGACTAATTGTAAGAACTAAAAGCCCAACGGTCCTGAGACTTTTCTTAACGTTTGTCATAATCTTCCTTTTTTATGTATTCCTTGTATTCTGGCTCGGTTGAAAAAAGTGTCCGCCAGCCGTCCGAACTGATTCTAATCGGGTACAAAAGTGCCGAAAGATTTATCGTTCCTTTGTGCATTTTCCGGCATTTCCAGAAAGAGTCAGTTTCGCCAAGATAATCGACTTCAAGAATGTTTTTGACTCCGTAAAAATAGTAGGGCAATGCCGGGAGAGTGATGTAATCTTTTACGGATTCAACTTTTTCCTGAATGCCGGAAATTATTCTGCTTGTTGAAGGTTTTGATACGAAAGGTGTGCGTTTTTCGTAATACAAATCCAAAAGCTCTTTTGTTTCACCGCTCATCAGCTTGCATTCAACTTCAGGATATTTCTTCTTGAAGAATTCAAAAAGCTCTTCGTACATTTTGATGACAGGCCGTGCAACTTCCCGAAAGCGTTCGTTGGCGCGCAGGCGTATTTCCTGTGGCAGCGGTTCGAGCATTGCATTCAAATATTTCTGGTAAGAGGCATCGACAATGGGAAGTGTGAGGCAGGAACCAGTTGCCCTGGCAAGTTCAAAAAGGTAGAGGATGCTGTCGAACTCTTCGGTGGTGAGGAGTTTTTTGTGACTTTTAAAAGAAACGTCGACAACATCATCCGCATTTTGTTTTGTGAATTCTGCTTCCTGAGAAACCCTGTCTTCGGTACTTCTTCGGCGGGTGGTAAAGTCGAAAATTTTCTGGCTTCCGTCTCTGAGAGTCCAGATCATATCAACTTCGTGTTCTCCAAAAAAGCAGGGACCTCCAGTGATTGCTGTTTTTTCACCATTGGCAACGGCCCGGGCAAAATCTTCAATTCCCGCTGCAAAATAAGGCATCTGCTCACGAAATGGCCAGCGTACATTTTTGAATGGAGGCAGTTTTTCTTCAATCATTTTAAAATCATTGATTTCAACAAAAGTTTTATAGAAAATTGACGAGCCTTTTTTGGCTTTTGATAAATCTACGTTTGAAAGAATTTCCCTTTTGCGGATGCGAAGCTCTTTGATTCTGTCCTTATTTTCAATTGTGTTCTTCGAATCCTTATAGCTTTTTATTTCGGAATTGATTTTTTCAATTTCGGTTTTCTCTTCTCCTTCCAGAAGAGCTTCTGCGTCATTCAAATCTGGCTCTTTTCCGGCAACAGCCTCAAAAAAGTCAGCGGCACTAAAAGGCCAGCGGATAAAATCATTGGAAGAATCCTTGTAAATTGTTTCACTCTGTTTTATGTCCATGGAAGCCAGAAGACTTTGAGTAAATATCTTTTCCATGAATGTAAAAATATTCTTCGTTGTGCCCACGATTTTCCATAAGAAAAATTATAACACAGGAATATCAGATATGCTAGAAAATCAAAATAATCTGAAAAGTATATAATTAATGGGTCGAATACCGGGTTGTTTGCCTAGTTGCTGTTATTGATAAAAAAAAGGTAAAATACAGTTATGTTTGAAGTTCGTGTTACTGCTGATTTTGCGGCGGCTCATTTTTTAAGAGATTACAATGGAA